>CACZRA010000254.1 GCA_902783395.1 uncultured Lachnospiraceae bacterium | reverse complement strand
GTCGGTCTTTTTTTGTACTTATTCTTCTGGATGACCAAGAATTTCCTTGGCGAAGCACGTATGTTCGAGGATCGGGGACTGCATATTGGACAGCAATAAGAGGATAAGTGCTTGAGAACCTTGTAAGTCAATATGTGAGGGAAAATGACGGCTGATAAAAAGGAACCGGATGTGCTATTTTATCAGAAATATGATAAAATGAAATCCGTTTTGAGTATCCGGACCGGAAAAGCAATAAGGAGAATAAAGAAAGACAGATATGACTACTAAAAACATAATGATCGTCGGAGTGGGGGGACAGGGAACGCTTCTCACGAGTCGTATCCTCGGCGGGATCATGGCTGATAACGGATACGACGTAAAGATATCCGAGGTGCACGGCATGGCGCAGAGAGGCGGTTCCGTGGTGACATATGTAAGGTACGGGGACAAGGTGTCCGAGCCGATTGTGGAAGAGGGCCAGGCAGATGTGCTTATAGCCTTTGAAAGACTTGAGGCGCTGAGGTATGCTCATTTCCTGAAAAAGGACGGCGTGCTTATCGTGAATGATGAGCGCATAGATCCCATGCCGGTGGTTACGGGAGCTGCCGAATATCCGGAGAATATAATCGAGGATCTTTCCGGAGCGCATACCGTATACTCGATCGACGCGATGGCTGAGGCGAAAAAGCTGGGAAATCCGAGAGTGTTCAACCTGGTGGTCCTCGGCATGGCGGCTAAGCATATGGATTTCACGAAGGAGCAGTGGATGAAGGTGATCGAAAAGACGGTTCCGCCAAAAACAGTTGACATAAATCAAAAGGCCTTTGAAGTGGGATATTCAGGATAAAAGCGGAAAAATGAAGTCCGGGATGGATATTTCAGGTTGACATAAAACAATACAATAAATAAAAAATAAGCGGACGCCCCGGTAAATGGGCAGCCCGCTTTTATTTTCTTTATTTTCTCAGAAGCTCACTTCACCGTCATGCGAAAGAAGCGAAACCGAGGTTACTCCTTTGATCGCGGATACGCTCTTCGAAAGTCCGGCGGTATCCTTGGTCCGAAGCTCATACACAAGCTCCAGGGTACCGTTCGTCAGTATCCTTGATTTTTCTATATAGGCTTTGGTATTGCTTTTTACCGCCTCTGCCACAGCGCTGTCGGTATCTTCCTTTCCGTTGACTACAAGTATCATGGGAGACTGGATCACGGGGATACGGTCAAGCACCATTATCACTGCGGTAGCTGCGAGCGAGAGTATGATGGCTACCTCCACCAGTCCCGCGCCGGTGATAATACCCACGGATATGGACCAGAAAAGGAAGACCAGATCCATGGGGTCCTTTACCGCTGTCCTGAAACGGACGATCGAAAGGGCACCCACCATACCGAGTGAGATGACCACGCTTGACTGTACCGTAAGTATGATCGCTGCGGTTATCACGGACATGAGCACAAGGGATATGTTGAAGCTCTTGGAGTAGAAGGTCTTTTTTGTAAGGAATCTGTACACCAGATAGATGTACAGCCCTACCAGGAGAGAGAAGAACATCACTATGAGTATCTGTGACGTCGAAAGCTCTACATTTGCGTAACCCTCCAGAAAAGAACGCTTGAAAATACTTGAGAAAGTTGCCATGTTTTTGTCTGCCTCCTTATGATGATGCCCGCAGTCTCCCGGCAACCGTATACCTTGAAACTGCGGAAAATGAAAACTTACGTGCGAGATAATACTTTGAAAACGTCTCCCTGTGCATGTGCCCGTTTTCTATCGCGTGGGCGATATGGTCAGGAAGAAAACCGTCAAATTTGACCTCAAGAAGGTTCTGTCCTGTTTCCAGCACGGGACGGCCTGCAAGCTCCCTGTCGGCAAGAAGTCCGTCAAGCTCGGAAGAGGATCGTATGCACCGGTCAAAGGTGATGCGTGTATTTCCCTCATTGGCGGTGAACGGAGTCCGTTCGTATTCTACTATTATGGCGGGATGAAGTCCCTTCGTTTTCATACCGATGATAAAAAGATTGAGGAGCGGATCGTTTCCGTCCGATATCTCTCCCCGGTCCTTCATAAGGCTGTTAAATTCATCAGTGCTTATCCTGCAGGAATCCTTTGATATCATGTCCGCCTTGCGCATCTTCCGCTCAAGGCTTATGAAATCAGAGCTTCTGTCGTATATCCTGATACGCCATTTTTCGCGCTCGTCCACTCCGAATATATTATCTGTGAGGAAAGTGTCGGTAAGATCATCAAAGTATAGACTCCGGATACTGTAAAATCCCTTCTCCCCGGAGTGGCGGTCTTTCTGCATAAATGCGCTAAGACGGAGCTCGGCGGGGCGGAGCCTTATCTCGGGTTCTATATACTTGAATTCGTGCCTGTATTTCCTGTTTTCGTCAAACATAGAGGAAATTATAGCATAAGGAAAAAGTAAATGCTATACTGAGTATGGTGCGCCGGCACCTGTATTATCAATATGTTTTTTTTATGAGGTAAAGTATGATCTGGAATGAAACAAAAGAATGCATGCAAAGAAGCGACATTGAAGAGCTGCAGGGAAAAAGGCTTCACAAACAGGTAGACCGCATCTACCACAATGTGGAGTTCTACAGGAAGAAGATGCAGGAGTCGGGAGTAGAGCCCGGTGATATCCGGAGTATCGAGGATCTCACCAAGCTTCCTTTTACTACCTATGAGGACCTGAAAAATAATTACCCGTACGGACTTCTGGCGGTACCGCGGTCGGAGATAGTCAGGGTTCAGGCGTCCTCGGGGACCACGGGAAAGCCCAAGGTACTCTGCTACACAAGACGCGATATAGAGATCTGGTCAGAGTGCGTGGCGCGTGCCATGTCCATGGCCGGGATCACAAGGGATGACGTGATACAGGTGGGCTACGGCTACGGACTTTTTACCGGAGGACTCGGAGCGCATTACGGTGCAGAAAACCTTGGCGCGACGGTCATTCCCATGTCTACGGGAAATACTAAAAAGCTCATCGACATGATGATCGACTGCGAGGTCACAGCCATCGCGTGCACGCCCTCTTATCTGCTGCATGTGGCTGAGGCTCTGGAGGAGCAGGGGCTTATTGACAGGATCAAGCTCAAGTATGCGGTCTGCGGAGCAGAGCCCTGGACGGATGCCATGAGGGAGCAGATGGAACGCAGGCTTCATATCAAGGCGTACGATATCTACGGACTTACTGAGATCCTGGGACCCGGTGTCGCCT
>CACZRA010000253.1 GCA_902783395.1 uncultured Lachnospiraceae bacterium | reverse complement strand
GATAAGGCTTTTGGACAGGATCTTCTCGGCCTTTTCCGCGCTGAGACTCCCGGGCTTTGCAAAGCTTTCGGCTATCCCGTACAGCTTCTCACAGTAGTCCTCCAGATGTCCTACCGCCGCAGTGCCTTCTCCTTCGCTCTCCTCTATGATGCCGCCCATCGTAACGGCGCACTCCTGGCACTGCGAAAGAAGCTCCGCAGCCGCCCCTGTATTCCCCTGTTTTATATCCTGCTTTATCTGGCCGTGCGCTTCCGCAAGCGTATCGGTCAGCTCCAGCAGACTGTACTTTTGTCTTCTCCTCATGATCTTAGATTATAACTGTCAGTGCGGACACGGTCAATTTTCACCCCCTATGGCAGTATCCTTCTCACCGCGTACGGCGTACGGTAGGACGCGTTGCTCACCTTGATGCCGGTACGTCTGTTTGAAGCGTTTACTATCTGTCCGTTTCCGATGTAGATACCCACATGGTTTACGGTCCCGCCCTTACCATAGAACACAAGATCTCCGGGTTTGGCATCCGCAAGCGATATCTTGGTGCCTACCTTCGCCTGCTCTCTGGATGTACGAGGAAGCGAATATCCGTACTTTTTGAATATGGACTGTACATAGCCTGAGCAGTCGGCTCCCTTCGTAAGACTTGTACCGCCCCATACATAAGGGTTTCCGATGAACTGCATAGCATAGTTTACAAGCGATACCCTGAGATCGGAATAGCCTTCGCCGTTGCGGAGCTCCTTCAGGGTCATTGCCTTATCAAGCTCCTCTGATATAGTCACATAATCCGTATTTACAAAGCCCTCATCCTCATCTATCTGTATCTTTACCCAGATATCATCCTCTTTTCCCTCCGTGATATCGAGCTTCTCGTTCATGGGGACCATGGTTATGATGGAGGAATTAGTATTAGGCCCTTCCCTTACAAAGAGTGTCGTGGTATTGACCGTTGCCACGAGCCTCATGACCTGCATCGCTCTCGTCTTTGCCTCTTCTCCCGTAAGAAGGAAATCCGTGCTCACATATCCGTCAACCTTTCCGGATTTTATATGTGCCCAGGGTCCGTCCACCTCCTGTATCTCGCATGCCGCATTTTTCGTCATCTTACCGACAAGATCGGATTCCTCGCTGGCTTCCTTCCTGACATTAAGATGATCGGTGACATTGGCGATACCGAGATTTTTATATCCCGCTATGACCTCTTCCTTCTGGACATTCAGCTGGGCCTTGTACGCTGACTCCACGTCACCGGAACCGGCGGTGCTCGTAAGGGTCTTTTCCAGGGATACCGTTTCCATCTTTCCCGTCTCCATGACCTTCGTCGCCCCTGCGGTATAAAGCTCTCCCGAAGTGGACGCATACGCAGGTACAGCCCAGAAAACCAACAGCGCCGTCATCAGAAAGACATATTTAATTCCAGCAATAATCCTTCCGGTCATATGCATATCATCAGGCTCTTACCGCTGCCTGTTTAACGCTCATATCCTCCATCTCCGAATCCCTGATGGCGTACGCAATATTAGTGGCATGATCCGCAACCCTCTCAAGTCCGGAGATGATATCTGAAAACAGCATTCCGGCCTCGGGAGAGCACTCATTCCTCTCGAGCCGCTCCACATGCTTATTCTGCAGCTCCCTCTCCTTCACATCTATCTTATCCTCAAGCTCCTGTACCAGAGCTATCTTCTCATCCACATTTCCGTTGCCGGCGAAGCTGTCCATGGCATACTGCACGGAATCATTGACCATCTCCAGCAGCTCTCCCATCTCACGCTGCGCCTCCTTGGAGAACTCGATGCCCCTTTCTTCTCTCTGTCTTGCGGCATCCGCCACATTCTCCGCATGGTCTCCGATACGCTCTATATCGTTTGCCACATGGAAGAGTGCGCCTATCTGCCGTCTGTCGTCCACGGGCAGGTTCATCTGGCCCACCTTCACGAGATAATTCACTATGGCATGATTCAGGAAGTTTATATTCTTCTCGACCTCATACACCTCATCAATGTCCTCATGATCCAGAGTGATGAGCGCATTCATCGCACGGTTTATGTTTTCCGATGCAAGACTTCCCATGCGCTCAAGCTCAAGTATCGCATCGACTACAGCGGTCGCAGGCGAGAATACTACCTTCTCACCTATATACTGCAGGGTATACTGCGCCCTGTAGCCCGCATCCTCGTCCTTCCCCCGCACCGTAAGATAGGTCAGCTTGACGATCGGAGTACTGAAGGGAAGCAGGACCGCAACCTGGAATATCTTGAATATCGTATGTGCGTTTGCGATCTCACGGCCGAGATCTCCTCCGCTCACGACCTCAAGCATCCTTATGATGGGATCCTCCGCGAATATGAGGATTATGTACATTATGACGGTTCCGATGATATTGAAATACAGATGTATGAGCGCCGCCCTCTTTGCGTCCTTCTTACCCTGGGAACCGGTGAGGAGCGCAGGGGCGCAGGCTCCGATATTACATCCAAGGATCATGAAAAGGCAGATGTGTATGTCCATGAGGCCGCCCTTGCATAATAGCAGTATGATCGATACGGTGACCGACGAGCTCTCTATTATCGCGGTAAGCAGTGCCCCGACGACTATGGCGAGGACCGGACTCTGCAGGGATCCCAAGATCTCCATTGCCTTCGGGTTGTTCTTTATCCCGGACATTGCATCCGACATGGTTGAAAGACCGAGAAACAGGACTCCGAAGCCAACCAGGACCATCGCCCATTTCTTGATCTTTGTATTCTTGGAAAACATTACTATAAGGATGCCTGCAAGCAGAAAAACAGGCGCATAGGCCGAAAGATTGAAGGATACCAGCTGTGAGGTGACCGTGGTTCCTATATTTGCTCCGAAGATGACCCCGGCTGCCTGATAGAGATTCATGAGTCCGGAGTTTACAAAGGACACCACCATAACGGTACAGGCACTCGACGACTGAATGGCTGCCGTAAAAAGTATACCCACGAGCATCCCCATGAAACGGTTGGTTGTAAGCCGTTCAAGAATAGCTCTCAGTTTGGCGCCGGCCGCGTTTTCTATACTGTCGCTCATAACCTTCATCCCGTAAAGGAAAAGGCCGAGTCCTGCCATCATCTGCAATACAACCTTTGGATCCATTAAGCCTCCGTAATATCCCTTTTCATCTGTTCCTTCAGCGCCTCCAGACTGTCGAAGCGTCTCTCCGGTCTTATAAAACGCTTAAGCTCTACCCTCAGCTTCTCTCCGTAGATCTCACGGGAAAAACCGATAATATGTGTTTCCGCCGTAACGGAATCTCCGTCATTTACCGTAGGTCTCATACCTATATTCGTGATGCTGCGGTATACTGCCCCGTTCAGTATCGTATCACTGACGTACACTCCGTAGGGAGGCATCAGCTTATCATCTGCCGGTATGAGATTTGCCGTGGGCATGCCGATGGTCATACCGAGCTTCTTCCCATGGGTGACCTCTCCTTCAAAGGAATAGGATCTGCCGAGCATATCCCGGACTTTTTCCATATCCCCCTTCAGTACCGCATCCCTTACAAGTGAGGAGCTTATATCCTCCCCCCTGTATTTTATCTTTTCTATCTCCGAAACACTGTAAGCGCTCTCTTTTAATTCCGAAGCTATCCTTCTTACAAGCGCGATATTTCCCATTCCCTTATCTCCGAAGGACAGATCCGATCCCGCGGCTATAAGGCCGGCTTTCAGCTTCCCTACGAGTATCTCCTTCACAAAGGCTCCGGGATCGTAGGTCACCATTTCCTTATTTACGGGCATCATGTAAAGAAAATCTATCCCCGCTGCCTCAAAAAGTCCGGTCTTCTCATCATTCGGGGTGAGTACTCTGCTCCTCTCACCCGTAAAATAATCCGAAAAGGGTCTCTCAAAGGTAAATACCAGTGACTTAAATCCCTTATCCTTATATGATACGATCTCGTCCAGAAGCTTTTTATGCCCCAGATGTACCCCGTCAAACTTGCCTATCGCAACGGCTGTACGTATACCTTCTTCAATCAGAGAAACATTCTGCAAAGCCTTGCCTCACCGTCATCAATATCATAAAGAGCCGCAAAGGCACCGTCCGAAAGATACACCCTGTAGCGTCCGGAAAGCTCCCTGTCCGCATCGAACCTGTTGCCGTTTCTCACAAGCTTTTCCGTGATCCCGGACACATCAAGCTCTCCGCAGTCTTTATAGAAGTGGTCTATCGGGATAATATGCTCTTTGATATCCCCGCCGTCATGCACGCATTTTTCGATCTCCGAAAGTGTCAGGCACTCATCCTCTTCTATACCGCAGGCCTTCGTCCGTACAAGACTTTCCATACAGCCGCCGCAGCCGAGCTTATCTCCTATATCCCTGCATAACGATCTGATATAGGTCCCCTTTGAGCACTCTACAGTAAAGACCGCACGGCTTTCTCCGCCTTCGAGCCTTATCTCTATGTCCGAAATACCCCTTATGCATACACGGGAGGGTCTTCTTTCTATCTCGATCCCCTCCCTTGCCAGTTCATAAAGTTTTTTTCCGTTTATCTTTTTTGCCGAATACATCGGCGGTATCTGATCGTATTCTCCGACGAACGATATGACCGCCTCTTTTATTTCCCTCCCGGAAAGTCCCGTTACATCACCGGTCCTGAGTATCCTTCCCGTCATATCCTCAGTATCCGTAGATATGCCGAGTCTCATGACACATATGTAGGTCTTATCCGTATCGGTAAGACTTCCGGCTGTCTTTGTTGCTCTTCCGAGGCATACCGGGAGCACTCCGACAGCTTCGGGATCCAGCGTTCCCGTATGTCCTATCCGCCTCATCCTGAGGATACCCCTGAGCTTTGCCACTACATCGTTTGAAGTATAGCCTTTTTCTTTGAATACAGGCAGGACTCCTGTGTAAGGATCGGCTTTTTTATTATTCGGCATCTGAAGCGTTTTCTTCCTCTGCTGCCTTATACTGCTTTTCTATCTCGGCAGTTACATTGTTTATGACATCATAAGAGCTGCCGGTCATCGTAAGTCCGGCTGCCCTTTCATGTCCTCCTCCGCCGAGCTTTCTCGCTATGACCTCCACATCCACATTTTCGTTTGAGCGGAGGGATACCTTGTATTCACCTGTCACCGTCTCATACATGAACACGGCTACATCCACGCCCTTGGTATGCTTCATCTGACTTACTATCCCCTCGAGATCCTTGGAAGTGGCATTGTAAAACTTAAGTGTCCTCTGCGTTATGACCGATACTATGACCCTTCCGTCCATCATAAGTATGCTCTCCAGAAGTGATCTTCCCAGAAGGAGAGTCTGACGGTACGTCTTTTCATAGCAGGCCTCATTTATTACCTTGGTGTGGTCAAAACCAAAGGTCATGAGATGTCCGGCTATATCCATCGTCCTCTTTGATGTGTTGGAATACTGGAATACGCCCGTATCACAGACTATACCTGTATATATGCATATGGCGCTGTCAAAATCTACCGCACCGGCTCCTATGACATCATAAACCAGCTCTGCCGTAGAGGAAGCATCTTCAACTATATATGAGTTTGCCTCCGCTGCGATCCCCTTATATCCCAGATGATGATCTATGCAGGCAGTTTCTTTGGCATTTTCCAGGATGGTCCGGACTTTCCCGAGCCTCTCCTTATCGCCCATGTCAAGTGCTATGAAAAGGTCATAGACTTCCTCCGTCGGATCGGTCTTTATCTCATCATACCCCGGGAGATATGAAAACAACGGATTGGGCTCCAGCATGAAGACATCCACTTTTTTATCGGGATATCTTTTTTTCAGATAAGCATACAGCCCCAGTGCCGACCCGAAGGCATCTCCGTCGGGTCTTATATGGGTTCCGAGCGCTATGCTCTGCTTATCCCGGCATATTTTTTCTATATCGATCATGTCTTTTATTCTTC
>CACZRA010000252.1 GCA_902783395.1 uncultured Lachnospiraceae bacterium | reverse complement strand
CGGCAATGGGGCAAAACCCCTGCCTGCCATAATTCCTTGGGCCGTAACTGCGCAGCAAAGTGCGCAGTTCGGCTGTGAACAGTAACCATCGAGCCTCAAATAAAACTGTAAAAAACATCAGATATTGTGTATAGAGCGAAAAAGAGATACAATGTATTGTTGAGTTAAAGTATTTTCAGACAGGAGATGCCTGCATGCGATTTCTTAAATGGGTAAAAGAGGAACTTGGCTTCAACAGGAACACCAGGTACCAGCGCACCTATCTGAACGAGACAAATATAAAAACGGCAGTATACATGTCGTTCATAGTACTGCTGCTTGAACTCTGGATGATATTCAGGTATGTATACAAGCGCCCCGGGCTGACCTTCCCGGAGTATTTCGACGGAGAGACGAATTATCTCATATTCTTCTCCACAGCCCTTGTGCTGCTCGTATTCTCGATAAGATACACGGGCTATTTAAAGAACCATGTTGTGGGCCCCGTGATCTCAATTGCGGTCCTCCTGCTCGATACCGCGATGATAGCACGGTATCTGTACAAAAACATCGGTGAACAGTCCGGCGGAGCCCTTATTTTCGGGATCAAATATCATATCGTGCTCTTTGTGCTCGCCCTCATGTATCTTCTCTATGAGAGGATCTATCTCGTAAAGAACAGAAAAAACGACCTTTACGGACAGCTGCTGAACGTGCTCTTCGCCGTCATCTGCCTGGGCTTCGGCATCGAGACCTCTCTTTATGACATAAGCAAAGCAAGACAGATACTGTGCTTTGTCACCATGATAGTCTTCGCGGCCTGCATGCTGATATGGAGGCCCTATGTCTCGATGATCTTCCTCGGAGTGACATTCTACTATTTCTATTGGCTGTGGTATCCGACGCTCCTTGAGCTGGATGCCGTGAATGACGGCAAGGTGATGGAAGGAGACCGTATAAACTTCTTTATCTTCTGGATAGTCATGGTAATGCTCAGCTTCAGCATATACCAGCAGCGAAGACATGAGGCAGCCAAGGATGAGGAGCTGATAGAGGCAAACAAGACCCTGGAGAGGGTCGCGGTGGAGGACGACCTTACGGGCATCCACAATATCTTTTATTTCAATCAGGAGACAGAAAAGCAGCTGAAGGATCCGCAGGTGGATATTTCAAAGAAGATATTCCTCTTCCTGAACGTGGAGAATTTCAAGACCTACAACGACCAGTTCGGATATCAGGCCGGAAACGAATACCTGACGGCCCTTGCACATCTCATCTGCGATGCCTTCCCCAATGATATCGTAGCGAGACAGTCCGATGATCACTTCGCCGTATTCACCGATGATGACAAGATCGCGGAAAAGACCGAGATCGTGAGGAAGCACGTTAAGGGCAATGATTCCGAGGTCTATCTCGAGCTCAAGGTAGGTGCGTACCGCCCTAAGGACAGGGATACGGATCCCAGAGTAGCGATCGACTGCGCCCGATACGCCTGCAGCCTCACCAAGAATAAATTCGGAAATAACTACATGGAATACAGCGAGGATGTGGACAGCGAGTTCCACAAGAGGCAGTATATCGTGAACCATATAGACCGCGCGGTGCAGAACGGATACATAAAGGTATTTTACCAGCCCGTGGTCTGGGCAGATACGAAGGAGCTTTGCGGATGCGAAGCGCTCGCAAGATGGGACGATCCGACCTACGGCTTCCTGTCCCCCGGGATCTTTATTCCCGTGCTTGAGGAATACAGACAGATCCACAAGCTGGATGCCTGCATCTTCGAGCAGGTCTGCCGGGATATGAGGGAGTCGTTAGACAAAGGTCATGATACCCTTCCCGTATCGCTGAATTTCTCAAGACTTGATTTTGAGCTCATGGACGCAGTGGGTCTGCTGGAGGATCTTGTGAGAAAATACGATATTCCCAAGGAATACCTGCACGTGGAGATCACGGAGAGCGCCCTTACCGAGAATATGGGCGTCCTTGAGGAAGCCATGAAGAGGATAAAGGCTGACGGCTTTGCGATGTGGCTGGACGACTTCGGAGCGGGCTATTCGTCCTTTAACGTTCTGAAGGACTTTGATTTCGATGTGCTGAAGATAGACATGACCTTCCTTAAGGGCTTTGAGAAGAATGAGAAATCCCCGATAATCCTCAATGCGATAATAAGGCTTGCGGACAGCATAGGGATGCTCTCCCTGACTGAAGGTGTCGAGACCGAGGAGGCTGCGGAATTCCTGAGGAAGGCCGGCTGCGGCAGGCTGCAGGGGTATCTGTACGGAAAGCCCATGCCCCGTGATGAGATGAGGGCAAAGATCGAAGACGGATCATACAAGGTGTCGGCGAAGCTGATATAAGGGAATAAAGAAACCCGGCTTTTGGCGACTTAATCATAAGATGCTAAAATAAAGACATGAATAAAAAGACTGCCGTGATAACTGCATATCTTTGTGCCGGAGCGATGCTCCTTACGTCCTGCAATTACAAGCCGCCTTATGACAGGGGTTATGAGGAGGGCTATGAAGCGGGCTTTACTGCCGCGGGCGGAGATGCGTCACAGATGCCTGCTCCCGAGCCCGGGACAGATACGCCCGAAAGCCATGAAAGGAGCGCGATCTCGGATATGATGTCCTCAAAACCGGATGAAGCACCGGAAGAAGGCGCTGCGGACACAGCTGCCGGACAGAGCGGAGCGGAGGACATTTCGGAGGGCGGAGAGGTCACCGTAACGACGGTAGATGAGACTCCGTCCGAGGAGGCTGCTCCGGAGACAGCCGGGGCGGCAGCGGAAAATACCGAAGCAGAGCAGACACAGGATTCCGAGGTGCTGGGGAACGGCTCCGAGCCAGCGGAAAACAGCGGCGGAGGCGGAGGCAGTGTTATCCCCGAGGGACGCATCATCGCCGCGGAAGCTGTCAACGAGGCTCTGTATTCCCATCCCGAGGTCATAGACGGATTGAGGCAGATCTACACGGATACGGCGATATTCGGGGAATATGTCGGGGATTCGGAGACCAATTTGCTTCATAAGGTAAACGGGCCGCATTTTGCGGAGCTTGGCTACAATACGATAGTTGTTTTTGACGATTCCAAATCCATGCAGGATATACTTAACGAAGGCTTCTACTCAAAATGCAGCTGCTGCGATTAATCCCGCTCAAAAAAGTACTGAAATAAAAAGGAGGTAAAAATGGATAACAAAGCACTTTACAATCTTTCCTACGGGGTATTCATGCTGGCCACGAAGCATGACGGAAAAGTGAACGGATGCATAACAAATACCTGCATGCAGGTCGCGAACAGTCCCACAAGGGTAGCGATATCATGCATCAATGCAAACTATACCTGCGAGCTGATAAAAAAGAGCGGCATATTCGCTCTGACGCTGCTGGACGAAACCTGTGACTTTGATACGATAAAGCATTTCGGCATGCAGTCCGGACGTGATGTGGATAAATTC
This sequence comes from uncultured Lachnospiraceae bacterium, assembly GCA_902783395.1. Classification (GTDB taxonomy): domain Bacteria; phylum Bacillota; class Clostridia; order Lachnospirales; family Lachnospiraceae; genus NK4A144. The sequence continues at coordinate 5,277 of CACZRA010000252.1, read as the reverse complement.
ACCGGAAGCTTTGACCTTTCCTCACTGCCGGCTGATCTCAATCAGATCCCCTACCTCAAGGAGCATGCCTGCTCGGTCATAAGCTGTAAGGTACTTGAGAGCAGTGATCTCGGAAGCCATACGCTCTTCATAGCGGAGATCCTTGACGCTATCCTCCTGAATGATAAGAAACCGCTGACCTATGCCGATTACCAGGCCCGCGTAAAGCCCAGACCCGACGCTCCAAAGACGGAAGACACGGGAAAGAAGATCATCGGCTGGAAGTGCAAGATCTGCGGCTATGTATATGATGGCAGCGAGCTTCCCGCTGATTACACCTGCCCCTTATGCGGACATCCCGCCGAAGATTTCGAGCCAATATATGGATAGCATACATGGCTCGAATTGTGAAATGTGTTTTCGGAGGGAATTGTGGAGCCGCTTTTGGCTCTGACCGACGAAAACATATTCACAAGAGAGCCGGATGGAATACAGGAATAATGGATAAAATGGTTGACATAAAAGTATCAGCCGTCTTCGAAAAAGACGGGAAAAAGATGGCCTATGTCTCCTTTTCCGATGACGGAAGATCGGCAGAGGGGACCATCCCGGACTGCGTGATAACACACAATAAAGGCTTTTCCGAAGAAGAGAAGGCACAGCTTGAGGACTACATGAAAAATGAGCTGTCCTCACTGAAAAAGATGGCAGCGGGCATAAACGTTGTCAAGGCCCTGATGGACTGATGACACGCCCGTATGTATATAGAGTGATCTTAAGGAGGAATTATCAAGATGAAAAAGTATGTAGCTGAAGTAATAGGAACATGCGTGCTTGTGCTCATGGGATGCGGTACCGCGATGCTCGTAGGCTGTGACGCGGAGAGCGGATGCGGATATCTGCTCACGGCTCTTGCCTTCGGACTGTCGATAGTCGCAGAGGCATACTGCATAGGCAATATCTCAGGCTGCCATGTCAATCCGGCAGTATCTCTCGCGGTATATATGAACGGAGGGATGGAGCTCAAGGAAATGATAGGATACATGGTATCACAGGTCATAGGAGCTTTTGTGGGCACCGTGCTCTTATTTGCCATTTTTATGACAGGCGGAGTCGATGATCTCACCGGAGGCTTCGGCGCGAACGGACTCGCCGGAGTAAACGGAAGCTCTGTGGCGGGACTCATAGTCGAGATAGTCCTGACCTTCATATTTGTCATGACGATACTGGGTGTTACATCAGCCAAGGCAGGACATGGTTCCTTCGGAGGCCTGATAATCGGACTCACGCTCACCTTTGTCCATATCTTCGGTATCGGACTCACCGGAACAAGCGTCAATCCCGCAAGGAGCATAGCTCCCGCAGTATTTGCCGCGGTAAACGGAAATACGGCTCCCATAGAAAGTCTCTGGGTCTTCATCGTCGGACCCTTAGTCGGAGCGGCTCTTGCGGCGGTCGTTTACAGGATGCTTGAAAAGGACTGATCAGATGAAAAAGAAACTTATAGCGCTGGCTCTGTCGGTATCCTTTATACTGTCCCTTGCGGCATGCGGTACTAAGACAACGGATACCCGGGCGACTGAGAGCGCTGAAGAAAAGACCGGAGCATCGGTTGTCCCGGGACCTGGAGGCGCGACCGATATCGCGTTCGTCACAGACGTGGCAGACATAGCCGATCAGTCTTTTAACCAGTACACATGGGCAGGCGTACAGCAGTTTGCGACGGACAACGGTCTTACGGCAAACTACTACCAGCCGGCAGAGGACTCTGATGAGGCCAGACTCAAGGAGATGGATAATGCCGTAAATGACGGCGCAAAGGTCGTGGTAATGGCAGGCTATCTCTTCGCGTCCTCACTCGAAAAAGCCCAGGAAAAATATCCTGATATCTCATTCCTTGCCCTTGACGTATCCACGGGAGATCTTGCCTCACCCGGAAAGAACACCGCTCTCATCACTTACAGGGAGGAGCAGGCGGGATATCTTGCGGGATACGCGGCTGTGACCGACGGATACAAGGAGCTCGGATTCCTGGGAGGGAAGGCGGTTCCCGCAGTGGTACGTTACGGCTACGGCTTCGTACAGGGTGCGGACCAGGCGGCGAAGGACTCAGGCGTCAGCGGTGTACATATCAAGTACTGGTATTCGGGATCCTTTGTAGCCACAGACACCATAAAGGAAAGGATGGAAAGCTGGTATACGGAAGGCACGGAGGTTGTATTCGCATGCGGCGGATCCATATGCAACTCATGTATAGAAGCAGCAAATGCGCACGGAGGAAAGATGATAGGTGTTGACGTGGACCAGTCGATCCTTGATCACTGCGTTATCACATCGGCCACGAAGGCGCTTTCGAATTCCGTAATGCTGGTCCTTGAGGATGCAAAGGCAAATGACTGGAAGTTTTCCGATAAATATGCGGGCAAGGAGACGATCCTCGGCGTTGCTGAGGACTGCGTAGGCCTTCCCATGGAGAGCAGTATGTTCTCAACCTTCACACAGCAGCAGTACGACAAGCTCTTCGCATCACTTGTCGACGGCTCGCTTGTAGTGGACAAAAGCTTTGATACCGCGGTAACTCCGGAGGTGTCGGAAATCACCGTAGATTATCAGGATTGAGGCATCCGGGGCTGTCACAGCCCCATCTCTTTTATTACAGCATCATCCGGGGTTTTACCGGCCGCTTTATCTTCAAAGTAAGCCATGAGCTTCCTGTAGCGGTCGATATAAACCCCGATCTTTTTCTTTCTGTGTCTGTCCTTCATCCCGTCAAGATAAAGCGTGATGAATCTGTCGATATCATCCGCGAAGCCTTTTGAGAAATCATACAAACGCTTTGCTCTTTCCTCAGGAGCCATGTCTTTATCCGCCAGGAGAAGCTCCTTCTTTTTCTGAAATTCCTCTAAAAGATATGCGGCGCGGAGAGCGCTCTCATCACCGCTCTTACGTGAGATATGATCATTTGCGGCTATATTCAGTGCCTTTTCCTCATCGGCAATGAAGCGTGCGATGTCCCCGGGGTCCGGACTCTCACTGCTTTCGATATAAGCCTTCATTCTCCGGGCCTTTTCCGACATGAGGCTGTGGCCGAACCTCTGCCTTAATCCGGGGTTTTTGAGGCCCTCACGGTTGAACTCCGTCTCCGCCGTTTCCTCCCCGGCAAGAGAGATATCCTTAAGACTCAGAGTCCCTGAGTCCATATCTTTGGAGAATAAAAACTCCTGCCTGCCTGTACCTTCTCCGGCATCAGGCCCGGGAAGAGAGGACAGGAGAGACGGAGGAGCGTCTCCCTTACGCTTCTCCGGTATATTAAGCTCTTTCCTGACGGAGGATATAAGAAAATCATGACCTCCCGTGCGGGAAACAGGGATCTCACGGCGAGATCCCTGCTCCGTCCTGACAGGCTTCCCGTCCTGCGAAGATCCGCTCTGATACGGTTCTGTACGGAGCATATACTCAAGGCACATATATTCTTCATCGGGAGGATTGAATACCGTGAAAAGGTTCTGGGCGATACTCTCATCCGCAACCTGGAAACAGACATCAAAATCCTCGTTAAGCTCAGTGGCGGCAGCATTAAAGCATTCGGAAAAAAGAGATAAAAACATATTTTTCTGCTTCGCGATATCATCCATGTACAGAGCGGAGATAAACAGTGTCTTACCGCCCGGCGCGGTGGCTACGATGGCTGCGTCCACATCGTCGCCGCTCATATAGACATATGAGAAATCCCTGTTGACGGCAAAGGGAAATACAGGCAGCCCGTGCTTATTGAGGTAGGATGTGATCTTTTCTTCTCCTGCCTTCTCAAAGCTTACGACCGGCGGAAGCTTGTCCCTGTTATTTATGATCATCTGGATGGCACCGCGCCTTTTGAGGTCCTTTGAATTGTAGTGCAGGAGCCGTCCCGTCAGGCTTAAGGGCTTGAGTCCGCAGCCCCTCATGAGATTGTTGAAGCCTGTCGCTGAAGCAGGATTTATACAGTATTTCACAAGGATATTCCGTACAGGAAGCTCACGGAAATAAACCCTGCAGCCTTCTATGAATTCCCTGCATTTACCTGCGTCGCGGCTGTCCGGTACGGTAGTGATATACTCCAGATGTATATCGCAGGATCTTTCATCAAGCCTCCTTGAAAAGAGGCCGAGACATACCGGCTCTTCCTTCTCAAAGCCTCCGAGAAATAAAGTCTCCAGACCGTCCTCATCCGTTATCTCCGTAAGACCGGGGGGGAGGAGGGCATTTATTACTTCCGCATCGGGTTTTATTCTTCTGATCTCCATTGCTTTCTCCTAAAGTAGTATCTCTCCGCGGCATACTTCGATCCGGTCCCGGGCCTCACCGAACAAAGCATCATGCAGAGCACAGGCTTCATCCGTAGTAAGTATCATGCCGATCGTCGTATCAGGCGGATAAAGTGCTGCATAGCGGCTGACTGCTCCCGAAAGAAGTCCCGCCAGTATCCTGCCGTCGCTGCCCCTCTGATACAGATAGTCGAGAGTCAGCGCATCACCGTCCCTGCTCATAAGAAGGGCAGCCTCGACGGTATCGATCCCGATGACCGCAAAGCAGGGCACATCAGGTGTCATATACGATGAGAGCGGTTCATTGAAATTATCGGAAAGCCAGTTCCTTAAGATATTGCGCTTCATCCTGTCGAGGGTGCTTATCTCCGGGGCAGATGTATCCGCGCTCCCGATCTTCTTTTTTGCAAGAGCAGGGGTCATCTCCCCCAGGGTGTGCTCCGCATAGGGGAATAAGTACACCTCCGTATGGATATTCATATCCTCAAAAAAGGGGATGAGCATCCTTGAATCACCTGAGGGAGAGAAAGAATAAACAGCCTTGCAGACCCCCTCTTTTCCCGCCTGCTCCCTGAGTGCCGAGAGCAGAGCCTCTCCGGCTCCGATCCTGCGGTAAACGGGATCCACATAAATGCTCTTTAAGAAGCCCCTGTCAGTTCCCTTTTCTTTTTTCCATACAAGAGCTCCGCACTCTTCCTCAAAGACACGGACGCCCAGGATACGGTAGTCGCCGCTGATCGCGCCTGTCATGAGCTCAGCGGGGATGAAATCCCTGTAGGCCTTGAGATTTCCCGCGTTTACAGATTCTGTTCTCAATTTTCCTCCTTATGCCGCATTCAGCTTAACCTTTTTTCTCTTCCTTTGTCTCGAGCTCTTCTTCGTCCTCGATCACTTCAATATCATCAAGCACCTCAATGTCATCATCGATCTTTTCTTTGTTCTCGATCACATCAGTTTCATCATCAATCTTTTCTTTGTTTTCGATCACATTAGT
>CACZRA010000251.1 GCA_902783395.1 uncultured Lachnospiraceae bacterium | reverse complement strand
GATAAACCTCAGCTATAATGGGACAAAAAAGAAAAGCGTGACTCTGACTGTAAAGGATCCGCGCTGGACCAAAGAGGTCAAGATAAGTAAAGTGTCGGTCAGCCCTGTGGCGCAAAGAGAGCTGAAGCTTGACAGTACAAAGGTCACGCTCAATACCAAGGCAGTGATATCCCAGAACGGATACACGGAGATAGGTGCCGGGATAAAGAATAATGGCGTGATAAAGCTTACGGGCGTAAGCTACAGTCCGGAAAAGAACAGTATGAAGCTGTTTTCCGACGGATATATGAAGATAGCCTTTGATTCGAGCGAACAGAAGGTACTGGTCGGCATAAACGGAGGAAAGACTGCGCCGAAGAACGGTACCTATAAAGTGACGATCTACGGAAAGGATGACAAAGGTCGTGAGACCAAGGGTGTAAAACTCAGTATCGTGCTTACCGACAAGGCTCCGACGGTGAGCCTCAAGAAGAAGGACAGCATCAATCTCCTCGACAGGGATCATACAAAAATCACTCTTACGCCTTCCGTTAAGAATACATCTGCCGGGATAGATCATTTTGAGCCGGATGGCAGGCATGACCGTATCTTTTCTATCGGTCGTGATGAGGAGAATAATAAGAATATCGTTATCAGGGCATGCCCGGAAACGGCGATAGAAAAGAAGGAGTATAAATTAGGCGGTACCTTCGTACTGACTGACGGAACGAGGATCGTATGGGACGGTAAGACCAAGGGACAGTATATTTCCGTGAAGCCAACCTGCAGCAATCCGAAGATCACGTATATCTTATCCAAGCACAGGCTTTACAAGAGCCGGGGAGACGAAGACGTGACTACAGTCGAGTTTAAGACATCTCCTGATTGTGTGATCTCTAAAGTAACATATAAGGAAGAAAAAGAGAGCAAATATTTTGATATCAAGCCGATCTCTACCGGCGGTGTTACCTCTGTAGAGGTCAGACTTAAGCCTGACAAAGTGGCGGAGGTCGTAGACTCCGGACATTATATAGAGCTCTATATATACTACAGGGACGCTGCGCCGGGGACTAAGCCGGTGACATACAAAATGAAGGTTGATGTTAGCAGATGACCGGGAGAAAGGGGCTGCGGATGCAGTCCCTTTTCCTTTTCCTTTTTGACATATTACGATCAAACTATGCTATAATACTTTATCAAATCTTTCGGGAGAGAAAATGTCGGGGACAGCCAGTGCATATGCGGACTATTTACCGGTTGGGGATATTTCGGTCTTAGCCCTGTGCTTTCTAATCTTCATATTGTTTTTGGGAACCTTCGTTCACAGGAATGTGCAGTACCGGCAGCTGAGGTACAGCATAGCCTGTATTTTTATCGCGACGATCGCCAATCTTACCTATCATCAGATCCTGGGCAGCACGTCAGCGCATGTGTCTCCTGTCGCGATAACGGTCATAAGGGACATCAACTGCTTCCTGTATCAGTTTACGATGCTTATATACGTGGATTATATCCTGCGTCTGGTATCGGTAGTGGGAAAAGAGCGCAACATCATACGGGCGGTGGCGGGCGCAGCCTTTCTCTGCTTTGTGACCGTTCAGATAATGGGACATTTCCTCCATTACGGATTTTACATCGATTCCTCGGGTGTCGTGCATAACGGTGCAAGGATTTCCTTCGCCATCGCGTTCATATTCTTCACCAATATGATCTTTTACATGCTCTTCAGATACAGGAACCGCATGATCCCGCAGATCACGACCGGGATAGTGCTGACCTTTATCCTTTGCATCTACCTCATGATACTGCAGGGAAAACACGGGCAGACCTCGTTCACGAGCACCATATTCATGCTTCCCGTCATAGGCTTCATGTATCTTCTTCACTCCAATCCTTACGATCTCGCGACAGGCTCCATAAGCGGTGATTCGCTCACATATGCCGTCCGTGACTGCTACAGGAGTAAAGACAAATTCATACTTATGTATCTTGATGTCGTGGAGATGAGCTCGCAGCAGAGCATCCCCGCGGAGATGACCTTCGATATCTACAGATTTTACAGAAGTGAGATCAAAAAGCCGCTTCTCTTCCATCTGAGCGCCAACAGGCTGCTCCTCATGTTCAGGGAGAAGGATAATAAGGATCCCTGGGAACGCGTCAGGAAAGTGGTTGAGATGTTCGCGACCATGTATGAAAGACACAGACTTGATTTCAAGGCGATATTCATGGGGAGCGTTGATTCCATCAGCAGGGACAATGAGTATGTTGAGTTCCTTAAGTTCATGGCTTCAAAGACCGACTTCAATACATTCCACTACGTGACGGATGAGGACATAGCTGCTTATGAGAAGCAGAAGAAGATCCTTAAGGAGCTGGAATCCATTGCCGAAAAACGTGATCTGGATGATGAAAGGGTCCTCGTCTTCTGTCAGCCTGTCCTCAATGTCGAAAGCAGAAGATACGATACGGCAGAGGCGCTGATGAGGCTTAAGCTGCCGGAGTTTGGCATTGTACCGCCGAATCTTTTCATACCTCTTGCGGAGAAGAATAACCTCATCCATCCGCTTAGCCTTATCATATTAAATAAGACCTGCAGTGCAATAAAATCGTTTCTGGACAGCGGTCTTCCCATCAAGAGGATATCGGTGAATTTTTCGATACAGGAGATAAGGGATGATAATTTCTGCTCCGATGTGACCGAGGTCATAAACAGCAATTCCATACACTATGATAAGATCGCGATCGAGATAACCGAGAGCCGTAACGAACGTGACTTTGACATGGTGAAGGAAAAGATAGAGGAGCTCAAAGCCTACGGGATCAAATTCTATCTGGATGACTTCGGTACGGGCTATTCCAATTTCGAGCGTATCATGGAGCTGCCTTTTGATATTATAAAGTTCGACCGTTCCCTCGTCATCGAGTCCGGCAAAAATGAAGAGGGAAAATATATGGTGGATACCTTTGCCCGTATGTTCCGCAAGCTGCACTACAGGGTGCTCTATGAGGGCATAGAGGATGAAGAAGATGAGAAACTCTGTATCGGCATGTCAGCCCAGTATCTGCAGGGATATAAGTATTCAAAGCCGGTAGAGATAAATACTCTGAGGGATTTCCTGTCAGCAGAGGAGAGCGCCTGAGTCAAAAACACCACTTGACAACATGAGTATTATAATTATATATTACATTGGAATCACATATGACCTATTATTCAGATAAAAATGGTAGGAATACGTGAAAGGAGGTTTATTTATGAAAAAGACAATCGCACTGATACTGACGGGAATACTTGCGGCATCTGCGCTTACCGGATGCGGGGGCCTGAAGGCTGCTTCAGGAGACAGCAAGACGATAAAAATAGCGGCGAGCGCAACTCCTCATGCTGAGATACTTGAGCAGGCAAAGCCTCTCCTTAAGGAAAAGGGCTATGATCTCGAGATAACTATTTTTGATGATTATGTTCAGCCCAACAACGTGGTCGAAAGTGAGGAATTCGACGCGAATTACTTCCAGCATATCCCTTACCTGAATGAGTTCAATGAGGAGCAGGGTACCCACCTTGTGAATGCAGGTGGTATACACTATGAGCCTTTCGGCATCTATGCGGGAACAAAATCGAATCTTTCAGAGCTTGCCGACGGGGATGAGATAGCGGTTCCCAACGATACGACAAATGAAGCAAGGGCGCTGCTTCTCCTTGAGGCAAACGGTATCATCACGATCAAGGAGGATGCGGGACTTACGGCTACGGTAAATGATATCGTCTCCTACAATAAAAAGATAAAGATCGTTGAGCTCGCGGCAGAGAGCGTTAAGGATGCCATCCCCGACGCTGCCTTTGTTGTGCTTAACGGTAACTATGCGCTTGAGGCCGGGCTTTCCGTAGGAAAGGATTCGCTTGCTTACGAGGCTCAGAATTCCGAAGCTGCAGCAACCTATGTGAACGTCATCGCCGTAAAGCAGGGGCATGAAAAAGACGATAAGATCAAGGCTCTGGTCGATACGCTCAAGTCTGATGAGGTCGTCCAGTTCATAGAAGATACCTATGACGGAGCGGTGGTACCGTATAAGAATTGATAATTGATAATTGACAATTGATAATTATAAGTTCAGGGCCTGCGGCGATGATGATCGCTGCGGGCTTTTCATAATATGGCAAAAATGCTATCATTTATTGTTTAATGATGCTTAAAAATGACAATGTTCTATGATCCTGACGGAAGCCGCATAGATTGTTGATTTTTATCGGATGATCAATAAGCGAATCTGATCAGGTATCGCGCAGGAAGTCATAGGATCCTGCATACAGGGGGAGCATATGGGAGAGATAATGATTAAGCTCGAGAACATGAGCAAGACATTTGTTTCGGGCAGCGGAGAGGTCGAGGCGGTAAGGAACATCGATCTTGAAATAGAAAAGGGCGACATCTTCGGTATCATCGGGCTTTCGGGAGCCGGAAAATCAACACTGGTAAGATGCCTGAATCTTCTCGAGAGACCGACGGAAGGAAAAGTATACGTAGACGGCAGGGATATGCTGATGCTCACGAACAGAGAGCTCTCTGTCGTAAGGCGTGAGATAGGCATGATCTTCCAGCATTTCAACCTGCTGATGCAGAGAAATGTACTCGATAACGTCGCTTTTCCGCTGGAGATAGCCGGTGAGAAGAAAAAAAGCGCGAGAGAAAAGGCCGGGAAATACCTTGAGATAGTCGGACTTGCCGAAAAGGCGGCGGCCTATCCGGCGCAGCTGTCCGGCGGACAGAAGCAGAGAGTGGCCATAGCAAGGGTACTTGCTTCGGATCCCAAGATACTTCTCTGTGACGAGGCAACATCCGCCCTTGATCCGCAGACCACCAAATCCATTCTTTCCCTTATCAAGAATATAAACAGAGACATGGGTATCACGGTCGTAGTCATAACCCATGAGATGAGTGTCGTACAGGAGATCTGCAACAAGGTCGCGGTCCTCGACCACGGAAGGAAGGTGGAGGAAGGAAGCGTGGAGGAGCTCTTCCGCAAGCCTAAGACGGAGGAGGCAAAGAAGCTCGTATTCTCAGGGAGTGCCCATATCAGAAGGATGCATTCGAGCAGGCAGATAAGGGTGGTCTTTGACGGGAAGAGCGCTTTCGAACCAATACTCGGCAACATAGTGCTGGAGCTTCGTACTCCGATAAATATACTTTATGCCAATACCCAGACCATAAACGGGAATGCAGAGGGAGAAATGATCCTGCAGCTTCCCGATAATGAGGAGATAGCCAACAAGATGGTGCAGTATTTCAAGGAAAAAAATCTCGGCGCGGAGGAGGTAAACTATGTGGACTGAACAGGAACTCCTGATGATCCTTCAGGGCTTGTGGGAGACAGCGGTCATAGTCTTTGTTTCTACGTTTTTCGGATACGTCCTGGGGCTTCCTCTGGGCGTGCTGCTTGCCGTCACAGACAGTGACGGGATAAAGCCGCATCCCATGCTATACAAGGTGCTTGACGTGGTGACCAATATCTTAAGGAGCGTACCGTTCATCATCCTTCTCGTGGTTCTTATTCCTCTTACAAGGGCGATAGTCGGAAAGAGCTACGGTACGGCTGCCACCATAGTTCCGCTGGTGATCGCGGCGGCGCCCTTCATCGGACGTATGGTGGAGTCATCGCTCAAGGAGGTGGATCACGGTGTTATCGAAGCGGCTCAGTCGCTGGGAGCCGGAACCTTCAAGATCATATGGAATGTTCTTCTTGCGGAAGCCAGAACCTCGCTTCTCGTGGGAGTCACGATAGCCTTCGGGACCATACTCGGATATTCCGCGATGGCGGGAGCCGTGGGAGGAGGAGGCCTGGGAGCCATAGCGATAAGGTACGGCTACAACAGATGGCAGCCCAATATCCTCTGGCCCTGCGTTATCATCCTGGTGCTTCTCGTGCAGATGTTCCAGGTTCTCGGCATGAAGATATCCAAAGATCTGGACAGAAGAAGAAGCTGATGCGCCCGGTGCGCCCACAAATAATACAAAAGGATTGCCGCCGATAAGGCGCCTCACAAAAATAAAAGGGGGATGGAAATGAAAAAAATAATCACATTGCTTTCAATGCTGGTACTCATGCTCACACTGACTGCATGCGGAGGGAAGGATACGGCAGACGATCCCAACCTCGGAGTGTATGAAGCCAGGACAGGTGAATCCATGGGGATCGAAATGAGTGTGGGAGATATCTTCGGGGACGGCTTCAGTATCGAGCTTAAGAAAAAGGGAAAAGGAAAAGCCCACTGTGACGGTGATGACTACAGCATCAAGTGGGAGCTGGAGGGTGACAAATTCCATGCCGAGGGCGGCGGAGCCGAGCTTGACGGTACCCTTAAGGACGGAGTGATGGTGCTTGAGGACGTCCTGGGGTCGGGAGTAACCCTTACTCTCGTTAATGACGAGTATGATGCAGGCACATCAGCTTCCGCAGATGATGATGAAAAAGATGATGACAGCAGTAAAGATAACGATGAAGATAACGATAAGGACGACGATAAGGATAAAGACGACGCCAAAGATGCGGATGACGATGCCGGTGCAGCCAATATTTCGGGATCCCTCGGCAAGCTGGATGACGGTGAGGGAGGAAGCTATGATCTCTATATGATAGTTCAGGACGGAAAGACCTATATGCCCTCGGACCTGGAAGAGAAGGGTATAACAGGCTATGTGCAAATGAAGACCGACGGTACCGGTACGGTAAAGCTCGGTGATCATGTCTTCGAAATGACGTGGGGCAACGGCAAGATCACGGTTCCCGAGGGGGAGGACGGAGAGGAGGAGTACACCTACTCCTTTGCGAATGAATATCTCGTGATCCCCGACGGAGATACCGTGATGACCTTTATGAAGTCTGATCAGGGAGATTCAGGAAACTCAGCCGATGCGGATGATTCCGGAGATTCCGGGGATTCCGGGAATAAAAAGAACACGGCCCTCACAGACAGCATCTTCGGACAATAAAAGGATCTGAAACTGCCGGGATACGTTTGGTGGAAGGGAATATTTAAGGCAAAGCAGCCGGCCTGCAGTTTTTGCCATAGAAAACATATAATGTTATGATGATACAAACGCCAAAAGCAATATACACCACACAACCATGCGGCCATGCGTCGCTTTGGGTATAAGGTCAGAAGGAAAGGATTTACGGGGCAGGGGGACAGATGATAAAGAGCATGACGGGCTTCGGTAGGGGCGAAGTCACGGAAAACAACAGGAAATTCACGGTAGAGATAAAAGCCGTGAATCACAGATATCTGGAGGCTTCGGTGAAGCTTCCGAAAAAACTTTCGCTTTTTGAAGCGAATATCAGAAATGTGATGAAGGAATACATGGAGCGCGGCAAGGTCGATGTATTCGTGACCTATGAGGATTATAATGAAGCCTCGGAGATCGTCAAATACAATTCCGCTCTCGCCCATGAGTACATGAAATATCTGAAGGAAATGGGAGATGAATTCGGTGTTCCCAATGATATCCGTCTCTCTGTTCTTGCGAGATTTCCCGATGTCTTTACCATGGAGGATGTCGAAGCGGACGAAGATGAGCTCTGGGGAGCGCTCGAAAAAGCCGTGAGGCTTGCCTGTGAGAATTTTGTCGCCGCAAGGGAAAAGGAGGGAGAGAACCTCCGTGAGGATCTGCTGAAAAAGCTGGACGAAATGGCCGGATATGTTGAATTTATAGAAAGCCATTCTCCCGAGATAGTGGTGGAATACAGAAAGAAGCTGGAAGAAAAGCTCCGCGACATTCTCGAGACCCTCGATGTGAAGGCAGATGAGGCACGCATCGTTACCGAGGTCACGATATATGCCGACAAGATATGCGTGGATGAAGAGACAGTCAGACTCAAGAGCCATGTGAAGGCGATGCAGGATGCGCTTAAAGAAGGCGGGGCCTGCGGCAGGAAGCTCGATTTTATTGCCCAGGAGATGAACAGGGAGGCAAATACCACCCTCTCCAAATCCGGTGACCTCGCCCTCACCGACAAAGCCATCGAGCTCAAGACTATAATAGAAAAAATAAGAGAACAGATCCAAAACGTGGAATAAAAGCCCTGTCTCAAAGGTCATACAAAGACCGTGCTTGCACGGGGATTTGCATGACCTTTAGAGACGCATACAGCCATGAGCAATAAAGCATCTCGAACGAAAGTGAGAGATGTGTGTTGCGAATGGCTGCAGCATCTCGAGAGTGACGAAGTCACGAAGAGATGCGTCGGGCTTTTATTCCGGAGATTGCGTAAGCGAAGCGGAGCAATCCGTCGGGCTT
>CACZRA010000250.1 GCA_902783395.1 uncultured Lachnospiraceae bacterium | reverse complement strand
TAAATACGGAGACAATGTGGATACCGATGTGATAATCCCCGCAAGGTATCTTGCCATTCAGGATAAAAAGGAGCTTGCCTCGCACTGCATGGAAGATATAGATAAGGAATTCGTAAAGCAGGTGAATGAAGGCGATATCATGGTAGCGGGGAAGAATTTCGGCTGCGGTTCTTCAAGGGAACATGCTCCTATGGTAATAAAAGAGGCAGGGGTATCCTGTGTGATAGCGGAGACCTTTGCGAGGATATTCTTCAGAAATGCCATAAATATCGGACTCCCGATAATAGAGTGCAGGGAGGCATCCGAAGGGATAGATCCCGGAGATGAGGTGAAAATAGATTTTGACAGCGGAGAGATAAAGGATATCACATCCGGCAAGACCTATCAGGGGACACCCTTTCCGGAATTCATGCAGGGGATAATAAATGCGGGCGGTCTTGTAAATTATATTAACCGAGAGGGCAGTAAATGAATATTCTTCAGGCGATTCTTTTAGGCGCGATACAGGGAGTGGCAGAGTTTCTGCCCATATCATCCTCGGGACATCTGGCGATCCTGCAGAACCTGTTTCATATAGAAGCGGACACGGGTCTTCTTTTTGATGTGCTGCTTCATATCGGGACTCTTACATCGATCTTCATTGTTTTCTGGAAGGACATAGTAAAGCTTGTAATTGAATTTTTCGGTATAATCGGTGATTTCTTCAGGAGATTCAGGGATCCCGATCTTATAGTCCTGAGCTCGGCATACCGCAGATTTGTCCTGCTCATAATCGTCAGCTCGATACCAACGGCGATACTCGGATACATAGGAAGGGATTTTGTGGAATATGCATCATCTTCACTGCTCATACCCGGTATAGGGCTTCTTATCACTTCAGCTCTTCTTTTTGTCTGCGACAGGATCGGAGACGGCAGAAAGGGAATAAAAAAGATCACATATCTTAACGCATTTGAGATAGGCATGGCACAGGGCGTCGCAACGATCCCCGGGATCTCAAGGAGCGGTGCCACGATATCAGCCTGCCTCATGCTCGGTATAAAGAAGGAAACTGCGGTTAAATATTCATTTATCATGTCGATCCCTGCAGTACTGGGAGCGGCGCTGCTTGAGCTTAAGGATGCTGCAGGAACCTCGGTAACGGGGATAACAGTCATAGCCTATATTCTCGGAATGGTAGTAGCCGCCGTTGTGGGCTATTTTGCAATAAGGATCATGATAAATGTGGTAAGGAGAAAAAGATATATATATTTTTCAATATATTGTCTTGTGATAGGGATGGTCGCTATAGTAGGTCATTTCCTTACAAAGTGATAAATGGCTGGAACTAAGAAAAAAACAACATCAAAGGGAACCGGAAAGAAGAAAACCACGCAGTCTTCAAAAGCTGCGAAAACAGATAAAAAAACATCGAAAAGCAGCAGGAAGTCTGCTGCAAAGGAAGTGAGTCTCCCTGAACGGAGACCAAATGCTGCGGGCAATGAGGGGTACAGTCCGTCTGCTGAAGCAGGAATACTGATACTGTTCGCCTTGTGTGTCCTGCTGTTTCTTTCAAATTTCGGAATAATCGGAGCTGCGGGAAATGCCGCTGCTGCCTTTCTTTTCGGTCTCTTCGGATCGGCTGCGTATATTTTTCCTTTTGCGCTGTTTTTTACCGTTGTCATGCTCGTTGCCAACCATGCAAACTCTGAGGCGGTAATAAAGTCAGTCATGATATGGCTGACCTTTATCATAATCGCAATGTTCTTTGCTTTTGCCTGGGGCGGTGATTTCGAAACGAGAAGGTCAAGCTTCAGCGGGGATCCGTTTTACAGATACGGTGTGGAATACAGACGCGGAGGCGGCCTGATCCCGGGACATATTTTTGCCATGATGTCCAAGGCGCTCGGACTGTTCGGAACGGTCATTATCATGGTTACGGTACTCATAATATGCATAGGGTTCCTGACCGGAAGATCGATAATAAGACTCATAAAGGAAAGCTCGAAAGAAGCTGCCGATACGATAGTAGACGGCATTGAGTACAGACAGGAGGAGATAAGGCACGAAAGGCGGGACCGGAGAAGACGCGAGGGAGTACATCCCGGAAGACCTGTTCCGGTAGGGGATGCCATATCAAGACTTAAGCTTACGGAAGATGAAAAGTCTTCCGATGAGATGAAGGAGCTTACGGCATCGGAGGTACATGAGCTTGATCTGAGAGAGCAGGATCTTGAGGAGAGGATACTCGGAGCAGGCGGGATAAAGCAGGAGCCTCCCGAACTTGTTCCTGATGCTTCCAGGATAAAAGCAGCAGATAAGGAGATCGAAGAGATCCATGAGATAAGACCGGAGATAATCCGCGAGGATATCCCTGTATCTGAGCCCGAGCCGTATATCGAACCTGAACCTGAACCAGAGCCGTATATCGCACCGGAACCCGAGCCCGAGCCGTATACCGAACCTGACCCGGTGAAGCAGAGCGCTCCGAAAAAAAGAAAGGTCGCGTCATCAACGATCCCCGACGGAGTAGAGGTACATGACGATAAGGTGGAGGAGTACAGGCTTCCGCCCGTAACGATGCTGAATAAGGGTGCAAAGAACACCGGAAAAGGTACAAAAGAGCAGGCGGAGATATCGCGGAAGCTTAAGGATACCCTGTCGAGCTTCGGTGTCAATGTTACCATGACAGATGTAAGCGTCGGTCCCACGGTTACAAGATATGAGATGCTT
>CACZRA010000249.1 GCA_902783395.1 uncultured Lachnospiraceae bacterium | reverse complement strand
GTCGTGGCAATGGCGCGGGGTAGAGCAGTCTGGAAGCTCATCGGGCTCATAACCCGAAGGTCACAGGTTCAAATCCTGTCCCCGCTACTACCCGAAGAAGAATTTGGGTAACTCGCGCCATTAAAATATGCACTTCGTGCATAGGCGCTCATATCACACTAAGGAATCTTCCCACTTCGTGGGCCTCTCCTTAGTACAAATGCCCTGATAGCTCAGTTGGTAGAGCAAGGGACTGAAAATCCCTGTGTCGCCGGTTCGATTCCTGCTTAGGGCACATAAGAGGCTGTCATACTGATCCAGTGTGGCAGCCTTTTAATCAGGGTTCTCGAGTAACGGGGACTGATCCGGGTAAAAACCGGATCAAAGAAGACGTATGTTTATTATCTTACGAAAAGGAGGCATTATCATGTTTGAACAGATAAAACTTGATTACGGATTTGATGCTCTTGAACCTTATATTGATACAGAAACGATGCAGACGCATTACGGTAAGCATCATGCAGCATATACGGCTAATCTGAATAAACTTGCAGATCAGGCAGGAAAGACAGATGAAAGCATAGAAGATATTCTTGCGGAATTAGTTGAGATCAAGGATATAGAACTCCGTACAGGTCTTCGGAATAACGGGGGAGGATTCTATAATCACAATCTGTATTTTAAGGAGATAACACCGGGGGGAAGCAATCTTCCTTCAGGCATACTCGCAGCTAAGATCGATGAAGCATTCGGAAGTTTTGATTCTATGAAGGAAAAACTAACGGCACTTTCGATAGGTCAGTTCGGATCCGGCTGGGCGTGGCTGTCAAAGACGTCGGACGGAAGCTTATTTGCTTCAAAGACGGACAATCAGGATAATCCCATCTCCCTGAAAACCGGTCATACACCCATAATGTGTATAGATGTCTGGGAGCATGCATATTATCTGAAATACAAAAACCTGAGAGCTTCGTATGTGGAAGCCCTGTGGAATGTGATAAACTGGGATATAGTTGCTGAGCTATATAAGGCTTAAGAACCTGACCCTGTTCAGACAGGAGAATAATTCCTGTCTTCTGAAAACCGTAAGACCCGGTTCCGGCGTTCGACCATCGAATAAGGCATCGGGTCCTTTATTTTCTATCAGTTTCATAAGCAGATCCGCTGTTTCTTTAAGAGTTCTGTTTCCGTCAATGTATTTTGATGCCACAAGAAGCAATGCTTTACAAAGAGCGGCATTCTGTCCGCTGTCCACCAGCTGTTCGACATAGCGGAGAGATACAGTCTCGTGGTTTATCGAAAAACCGTCCAGACCGAGAGTCTTTGTTTTTATCCTCTCGCCGGAAAAAATCCGGTCCGGTTTTGCTAATATCCGGTTTTCAGACGGCTCCCTGTACGCTGATACAGGCTCTGTGCCTGTACTTTGGTCTCCGGCTTCCTTCTTTGCTCTATCAGTAATATCCAACGCTTTATAACGCTCCATCTTTATTATCGTGTCGGAAACACAGAAATACGCACCGAAGCTTCCGGCAACGAGAACTGTTGAGATGCCGGATTGTTTCAACTGTCCTATCCTTGAAAGAAATGGGGTTATCGGCTCATCTTCTCCGTGTACTACTCTCTGCATGAGCTCATCTCTTATCATAAAATTCGTGGCACAGGTATCCTCGTCTATAAGAAGAGTATGTGCTCCTGATTCTATCGCTTCGGCTACATTTGCTGCCTGCGATGTGGAACCGCTTGCATCCTCGGTAGAAAAACATGAAGTATCCCGCCCGTCAGGCAGATTGTTTATAAAAAGCGAGATATCGGTGCCGTTTACGGATCTTCCGTCCTCGGCCCGTATCTTTACGGCATCTGTATCCGTAAAAACAAATTCCCTGCCGTCTCCCGCGATATGATTATAAACACCTCTTTCCAACGCCTTGAGAAGGGTTGATTTTCCGTGATATCCCCCGCCTACTATCAGTGTAACACCCTTTTTAATACCCATCCCCGAAAGGGTCCCGCTGTGTTTTGTTTCGATCTCAACCTTGAGTGTATCCGGAGATCTGAAGGTCACTGCATTTTTCATGGGAAGCTGTGAGATCCCGCTTGCTCTCGGGAGTACGGCACCGTCTGCCACGAAGGCAATCAGCCCCGATTCCCTCATTCTCTGTCTTATCTCTTCCTGG
>CACZRA010000248.1 GCA_902783395.1 uncultured Lachnospiraceae bacterium | reverse complement strand
TATATGTGTACGACGGATATCTGAGAGAGATTTTTTTTTTTTTTTTTAAGCTCGGAGATTGTATGGCGTCTGACGGAAATGAGATACTCCCTATGGAGACAATGGATATTGCTCATGTTTCGGACAGGCTTGTCAGGCTCGAGTTTACCGATACGGAGGGGAAGAAAGAGGAGACCTATCTGTCCATGAAAAGTATGGCGCGTGACGTAGGTGAGCCGGCAGGGGCTGAGGAAAATGCCGGGGACGAAGCGGCAGGAGACATGCAATGAAGGAGAGGACCAGATTATCATCCGGAAATATGCTTCTGCTGGAGCTTTTATTTGCTATTATAGTCTTCAGCCTTACGCTGTCTGTGACATTATCCGTATTCGGGGAAGCGTATGCCCTGTCAAGGCAGGCTGAGGGCAGGGATATGGCTGTTGCCGAGTCAAACGATGTTGCTGAGATAATAAGATCGGCGGAGTATGTTTCTGAAATAGACGGGCTTCTGGCCCTGAAGGGGTTGTCGAAAAGTGCTGACGGATCTTATGAGACAAGTTACGGAGATGGGAAATATGACATGAGATTGACCACATCGCTCTCCGGAAAACTGTATACTGCGGAGATAACCTGTTATGATCTGCGAAGTACGGATGGGACTCCGATCTACGAATTGAAAATACAGCATGCCCTGAAGAAAGGTGATGGCCGGGAAAGCGCTCCGGCGGAGGGAAACGATGGGAGATAATTCACCGAGAACAATAGGACTTCCAATGCTTATAGTGGTCTTTGTAAGCATATGCCTGTTCTCTTTCAGCGGAATAGCGTATTCAACAGCAAAGAACAGTCTGGAGCAGAGTGAAGGAATAGTTAAAAGAGCCAGAAATTATCATGGCGCTTGTAATAAAGTAGAAGAAGCTCTGGCAGCACTTGAATCTGCGCCCCAAAAAGAAACGACTTTTTCTGTTCCTTTCGGGACCGGGATGGAGGAGCTTCAGGTTACCGTTGTACCTGATGAGTCGGGAGATGACTATGATATCATAAGCTGGATAGTATCAGATACTTCGAGCTGGGAGGCTCCGACTGATACAGGAAATACATCAGGACCGCAGGGGCCCCAGGGGCCGGAAGGGCCGCAGGGACCATCATAGGAGGATAATGATAAAATGGTAGAAGAAATCTTAAAGCAGGCAGTTGAACAAAATGTATCGGATATCTTTATTGTTGCCGGACGTCCGGTTTCATTCTACAAGAACGGTGTTATAACCAAGGAGGGTTATATAAAACTGTCTCCGGATGAAGCAGAGCAGAATGTCAGGGAGATATATGAACTTGCCCACAGAGATATAGCAAAGCTTACTGAGGGCGGTGATGATGATTTCTCGCTGTCGGTTCCGGGACTGTCCCGTTTCAGGGTCAGCGGATACAAGCAAAGAGGTACTATATCTGCGGTGCTCAGGGTTATTTCATTTGAGCTTCCGGATCCTACGGCTTTCGGTATTCCTTCCAATATAGTAAGACTCGGGGAGCAGCCGAACGGAATGGTTCTTGTTACCGGACCTGCCGGATCAGGAAAGTCATCTACGCTTGCCTGTATGATAGATAATATAAACAAAACGAAGGAAGCCCATGTTATCACTCTGGAGGATCCCATAGAATATCTGCACAGACATGAGCAGAGCATCGTAAGCCAGAGAGAGATAAGCGTCGATACCGACAGCTATGTGACCGGGCTCAGGGCGGCACTTCGTCAGTGTCCGCATGTAATACTACTCGGAGAAATGAGAGATTTTGAAACGATCTCGGTAGCCATGACGGCGGCTGAAACAGGGCATCTTCTTCTTTCGACCCTTCATACGATGGGAGCGTCCAATACCATAAACCGTATAATAGATGTATTCCCGGCGAATCAGCAGAGGCAGATTACGGTACAGCTTTCATCCGTTCTTCATGCTGTTATTTCCCAGCAGCTGCTTCCTACTGTTGAGGGCGGGGTTGTACCTGCATTTGAGATAATGACCATGACCCCGGCAATAAGGAATATGATACGTGACGGAAAAGTACATCAGATAGACGGCATCATCTACTCAAGTCCGGATGAGAGTATGGTCTCGATGGATGAAAGCATACTGAAGCTTCTTCAAAAAGGCGTTATAACCGAGGAGACGGCACAGCGTTATGCGGTGCATCCTGAGAGGTTGAGAAGCCGTTAAAAAAGATTCTGAAAAAGCAAAAAAATCGCTTGACTTCGCATAAACGTAATGATAAGATAACCGATGCACTCGCACAAAAAGTGCGTGATGCTTTGATGCGCAAGGGG
>CACZRA010000247.1 GCA_902783395.1 uncultured Lachnospiraceae bacterium | reverse complement strand
TTACCGACACAAGCATCACACAAAGATCATTAACTAATAACATTACATCGGAAGTTTTGATAGATACTACCCAAAATATAGGCGGTACATTTAGCTTGAGTGGTCTTAAAGTTGTTACCAATAAATCAAAAACCTCTGGTGGTTCAACAGTAGTAGGTACTTTTACAGTAAATTCGATTAAGAATCAAAAAGGTACGTCTGCAACGAATGCTCAGTTCAAGGCTGCTATTACGATAGCTGGAAAGTCGTCGCCAGAAGAAAACTATGGATCACCATTAGATATTACAAATGATATCAGTACGGCTGATGCCGGCGAATATACTGTTGAGGTAAAGCTTAAGGGTGTTGTTGTTGATGGCAAGGAATATGCCTTAGCTTCTGATCAAAAGGATACGTTTACCGGTAAATATAAGGTTAAGAGTGATCATACTTTAGAATCCCAAGCTACTTTTGAAGCTGCTGATATTGTATATGTAGATCCCAGTAAGTATACATATAGTTTTGTAAGTATAGCATCATCAGATGATGAAGTATTTGTTGTAGAGACATCTACCAAGGATTTTGTAAAATCTGTATTAAAAGAAGAAGTCAAAGCAGAGATTACGGTAAAAAATGAACTAAATCAAACGGAAGTGTGGTCGGTTTCCGCGAATTGGGATGGATCAACGGTTCCGAAAAAAAATGAATCAGTCGATTGGACGGGAACCGTAAGCGGAACGATAAATTATGATAATGGAAAACAACTGATTTTACCTGAGCCCAAAACCATAACGACAAAGGTAACTGCATATGAAATAGGGCAAAAAGCAAAACTGAATTGGGATTTGACTTTTGATGCCTCCATATCAGAGGGGACGAGTGAGACTACAAAATTAAAAGTTAAGACTGTCAAGTTTCAGGTGATGGATGATGATGGTAACACGGTGAAAACAGGATTAGAGGCAACCCTGGGTATAGGAAATGAGGGGACGAAGAAGACTATCAAAGGTTCTTATTCGAGTGTCGACATAATTAATGATTATTATATAAAGCTTGTTAGCTGTACCATGGATAATGGAATTGTAGTTGATTTGAGTGAAGAGCCGTATGATAGTAGATATGCAGATTTTTCTCATGTTGGTTCAGTTTGGTCTGCTGATATAACGGATGCGTTTAGTCTTGATATAGAAGTTGGTGATTTGCCGAGCGTTTATGCTGTAAAATGTCCGAACGATGATGGTTTTGTTTCTGATGATGATCATACATCTTTAGATTCTGAAGGGAAGATTACTACTACAAGTTTGAAAGATGTAAAACTTGTAGGTAAAATTTTAGATTATGCATACAAGAAAAATGCCTATCTTCAGGCAGCGCTAAACGAAGAGATAGACAGCGCCAGCGGAGATTTAGAGCTTTCTGTTATATTTTCAGCGGATGATAAAAGCTCAGCATCACACGAAAGTGCTATGAAGGATAAGGCGAGGGATTTTGGATCGGATTCAAAGAATGCAGAACTGAAGAAGTATTTTGATTTAAAATTATATGCTACGGCGAATGATGTTGTGTTGGAGACCTATACGGACAAAAATGGAAAAAGTCATGATATTAATATATCTGATGCAGGATCCAATGTTACGTTCTCGTATGTCATTCCCAAGGATGCAAGATTAACGTCTTCGGGGTCCAGTTCTACTGCTCGGTATTTTAATATGGTACGGTATCACGATGGAGGAAAGGACGCAGGTATAAGTGAGTACAAAAAGGAAACTACGTTGAATCCTAAAGTGAGTCAGTTCAGCGAGTTTGCGTTGGCGTATTATGATAAGTCTTCCAGCTCCAGCAGCTCATCAAGGAGCAGCTCGCTCCTGAACAGCGGTTCCGGATCGTCTCCGGTGCAGAATACGATAAACAATACCGGCGGAGCTCCGAAGACAGGAGATGACTTTGATCCCGGAAAGTGGATATTCTTCCTCGTGGTAGGAGTTGTCGTAGCGCTCTGCTCATTCATCCTTTATCAGGACACCAAAGAGTGGCGCGAGGACAAGAAACAGGATTAATGCATAGAACATTCTATGAGCAGCGAAAAAGATAAAAAGGACAGCAAGATAAGTGAAGCCATACAGGTGGGGCGGGAGTTTTACCGCCTCACTCTTTTTGTGCTCCTCATTACGGGGGGAGCCGTGGCTATATTTGCCAGCGTTCAGCTGCTCCTCGGGACAGTGAGCTACCTGAGGACCCGGGCCGTATATGATGAGGCCAACGACAGGTTCGTCAGCATCCACTCAAAGCATACGAGACCGGACAACGGGAGTGTCAGCGAAGACGGGGTTCCGGTATCGGCAGATACCGTTTCGGAGGATTCCACCTATGAGGACATACAGGTGGATCTTAAGGCTCTGAGGGAGATCAATGATGAGGTCATAGGATGGATATATTTTGAAGACGGCCTTATCAGCTATCCCATCCTTTATTCCGGTGACAATGACAAATACCTGAAGAGAAACTACAAGGAGAAGTATATGGCCTCCGGCTCGATCTTTATGGATATGCGCGGAAATCCTGACTTCACTGATCATTACACGCTGCTGTACGGCCATAACATGCGTGATCTTACCATGTTCGGAAAGCTAAGATATTACAGGAGCGACAAGAATTATTATAAGGAGCATGAGTATTTCCGTATCATCACGGAAGAGGGTGTTTACAGATACCGGGTGTTTGCATTCAAGCAGATAGAAGCGGACAGTGATGTCTTTTCCGTGATACAGGCGGATGAGACCGGGCTCAGTGAGTTCGCGAAAAAGTATCTGATAGCCGGCAGCAGTATAGATACCAATACGACCATCAAGGATTCGGATCATGTGCTGGCGCTTTCCACCTGCGTCAATGACTATACATACCGCTTCATAGTCTGCGGTGTAAGAGAGAGCTTTGAGCCTGCGGTCTCCGGAAATTCGGCACAGGGTTCTGCATCCTCCGGGAATGCTCAGTGACTTAAGTTATGATCAGCAGATGATATTCCGTTCTTCTCCGTTGATAAAGGCCTGAAGATTGAGGAAGGCTTCCTTCACGCAGCGCATCCTTGCTTCCACGCTTGCCCAGGCAAGGTGCGGTGTGATCACCAGCTTATCGCTGTCCTTTATCCGTCCCAGAGGATCATCCTTTGAGATAGGCTCCTTTTCCAGCACATCAAGACCTGCTCCCGCGATCGTCCCGTTTTCGAGAGCGTTATACAGAGCAAGTGAATCAACCACCGGGCCTCTCGCCACATTTATGAGTATTGCGGAGCTTTTCATCTGCGAAAGTGCGTCTTCATCTATGAAATTACGGCTGAGATCGCTCAGGGGACAGTGAAGTGAAAGGAAATCGCTCCTTTTTAGAAGCTCTGCCTTATCCACCTGTTCGTAGCCGTTTTCATGCTTTCTTCCCGTTATGGAATGTGTTATCACCTTGCAGCCGAAGGATTCGGCTATTCTTGCTACTCTTGATCCTATATTCCCGAGACCGACGATGCCCCAGGTCTTATTGTCCAGTTCGGTGAAGGCTTTACTGAAGTGTGAGAAACCGTCCTGATCTGCATATTGTCCTGATTTGACGAAGTTATCGTAATATACGATCTTCTGTGATACTGCAAGAGCCAGGGTGAAGGTATGCTGCGCGACCATCGCGGTGGAGTAATCCCTTACATTGGTTACCCTTATTCCGCGTTCCCTGCAGTATTCCGTATCTATATTGTCAAATCCGGTAGCGAGCTCGCCTATATATCTGAGATCGGGCGAATCCTTGACCGTGCTTTTATTCAGACGGGATTTGTTTGCTATTACGGCATCTGCACCGGCGATGCGCTCCGCGATCTCCTCAGGAGGCGCGGCGTGATCATAATAAACAAATTCCCCGAGCTCTTCGAAGCATGATACATCCACGTCCGCGCCTACACTCATCCTTTCAAGCATAACGATCTTCATATCCGGATCCTCCATAATCTTTGAGGCGCATTTGCGCCCCTGCTTTCAAAAAAACTTACTCTGTCATCATAAGTGATATAAGGGACTATGGCAATCGAAAAAAAGATGTTGACAAATGTCTGCGACGGGTTTATATTATTTACAACATAAATCATACTAAGCCTGTAGGAAATACAGTAAATAAAAAGGCGTGTGTTTCCTGCGAAGAATAATAAGGAGGGGATCATCATGTCAGACATCAAAAACAGTGCTTTGGAACTTATAGGAAAGACTCCTGTGGTAAACGTGAGCAGATATGCAAAGGCGGCCGGAGCCGATAAGGCGAATATCCTTGCGAAGCTTGAGCTTTTCAATCCTGCAGGATCGGTAAAGGACAGGATCGCGCTTGCCATGGTAGAGGATGCGGAAAAGAGCGGTAAGCTTAAGCCGGGAGCTACGATCATAGAGCCTACCTCGGGCAATACCGGCATAGGCATAGCTTCGATAGCGGCGGCAAAGGGCTACAAGGCAATACTCACGCTTCCCGATACGATGTCAGTGGAAAGACGCAACCTGCTGAAGGCATACGGAGCTGAGATAGTCCTTACCGAAGGAGCAAAGGGAATGAAGGGCGCCATCGCGAAGGCTGAGGAGCTCAATAAGGAAATAGAGGGCTCCATCATACTTGCCCAGTTTGACAACAAGGCAAATCCTGCGGCACATAAGGCTACGACCGGACCTGAGATATGGGAGCAGACGGACGGAAAGGTGGATTTCTTCATTTCCGGTGTCGGTACAGGAGGAACGCTTACCGGAGCAGGAGAGTACCTCAAGGAAAAGAACCCAGGTGTGAAGATCATAGCGGTTGAGCCTGCGACCTCACCCGTGCTTTCCAAGGGAACGGCCGGACCTCATAAGATCCAGGGGATCGGAGCGGGCTTTGTACCCTCGGTATTGAACACTAAGGTTTATGATGAGATCATTACCGTTGAAAACGATGATGCATTTGAAGAGGGCAGACGCTTTGCCGTATCGGAAGGTGTTCTTGTCG
>CACZRA010000246.1 GCA_902783395.1 uncultured Lachnospiraceae bacterium | reverse complement strand
GACGAAAACGGATGCGGCCCCGTGGTTTGATTTTGACCTGGAAAAGGCTTCAAAAAGAGCAAGGATGCTGCAGCCGGAAATAGCGATTTTCCCGGTCAGCGCGAAGACCGGCAAGGGAATGGATGAGTGGGAACGATGGCTTCTGGAGAAATGGAAGGAATGGCGGGATGCATGAACTGGGAATTGTCATTCACGTAATCCGGACCCTGGAAGAGACGGCGGAGGAAAACAATATTGTCAGAATCGGCAGTGTGACGCTAAGTATCGGCGAGGTTTCGGGAGTCGTAAAGGAGCAGATGGAGGACTGCTGGGATTATTTTAAGAGATCGAAGGAGCTGGTAAAGGACGCCGCACTGAAGCTGGAAATGATCCCCGCCGTTACATTCTGCACCAATTGCCGGCAGGATTATGAAACTCTGCGTTACGGTAGAACCTGCCCGTACTGCGGCAGTCCGGAGACTTATCTGGTGCAGGGAAATGAATTTTCTATAAAAGAAATAGAAGCTGAGACAAAATAAGCAGGTAAACACTGTCGGAGAAGGAGGCTGATTTGATGCATTTTGTCGATGCGAAAGGGATTCTGACCGGCAGAAGCGGATACTATGGGATGAATATCTATCGGGGATGTACCCACGGTTGTATCTATTGTGACAGCCGAAGTAAATGTTATCAGTTCACCCATCCTTTTGAAGATATTGAGGTTAAGCAGAATGCACCGGAGCTTCTGGAAAAGGCACTGAAGTCGAAAAGAAAAAAGTGCATGATCGGAACAGGTTCAACGTCGGATCCATATATGCATTGTGAAGAAGAACTGCGGCTGACAAGAAGATGCCTGGAGATTATTCTGGAAAATGGTTTTGGAGCCGCGATACAGACAAAATCTGACCGCATTCTCCAGGATATCGATCTGCTTTATGAGATCAACCGTTCTGCGAAATGCGTGGTTCAGATGACGCTTACTACTTTTGATGATGACCTGTGCCGGATACTGGAGCCGAATGTATGTAATACGAGGCGTCGTATAGAAGTGCTCGAAAAGATGCATGAAAATGGTATTCCTACAGTTGTATGGCTGACACCGATTCTGCCGTTTATCAATGATACAGAGGAAAACATCACGGCAATTCTTAACGAATGTGTCAGAGTCGGTGTAAAGGGTATCATCGATTTCGGAATGGGGCTGACACTTCGGGAAGGTGACCGGGAATACTATTACTCAGCTCTTGACAGGCATTTTCCGGGAATGAAAGAGCGGTACATCAAGCGTTATGGGAATGCGTATGAGCTGCCAAGTCCTGATAAAAAAGAATTGATGGGGATATTCCGGAGGATCTGTGAAGATAATGGTATCTTGCATACTCCGGGCGACTGTTTCGGATTTATGAAGGAACTGCCGGATAAGTATCCGCAGATGAGCATATTTGATCTATAAGCCGAGGTGATCTAAATGGCACAGATAAAGGTGACAGATCTGACATTTTCTTACGACGGAAATGCCGATGATGTACTTAAGGACGTGACATTCAGCATTGATACTGACTGGAAGCTGGGTCTTATCGGCAGGAATGGAAAAGGCAAGACCACCTTGCTTAATCTTTTCATGGGAAGGTACGAATACAGTGGCAGTATCAAAGCGGATTCACGGTTTGATTATTTCCCTTATCAGGTATCCGGACCGGATATGACGCAGACTGCTGCGGATCTTTTGGAAAAGTGGAAACCTCAGATTGAATTGTGGCAGGTGATGGTCCAGTTGAATGAGCTTAAAATGGATCCGGAATGTCTGTATCGGCCTTTTGGAACCCTCAGCTTCGGCGAACGCACAAGGATCATGCTGGCGGTCCTTTTTGCGGCGGATAATGAATTCCTGCTGATAGATGAACCGACAAACCATTTGGACAGCAGAGCCCGCGACATCGTGAAAACATACCTTGCTTCGAAAAAAGGCTTCATCCTTGTCTCGCATGACAGAGACCTTCTTGACGGGGTATGTGACCATGTGCTTGTGCTCAACCGGTCTTCGATAGAAGTCCGGACAGGTAATTTTTCAACATGGTGGGAGAATAAGGAAAAGAAGGATGCCTTTCTGCAGGCGGAAAACGAAAAGCATCTTAAGGAGATAAGTAAACTTAAAATCGCAGCTGACAGAAACAGCAGGTGGGCGGATAAGAATGAAAATACAAAGATAGGATTTGACCCGGTCAGGGAACACGACAGGAGTATTGCGTCCAGATCTTTCATAGGTGCGAAAACAAAAAAGATGCAGGCGCGTGTTAAATCATACGAGAAGAGGATCGACCGTGAGATAGAGGAGAAAGAGGGCCTTCTGCAGGATATCGAGAGAGTTTCCGAGCTTAAGCTGGAGCCTCTCAGATTCCATAAGGAAGTACTTATCGATGCAAATGATCTTTCATTAAAATATGAAGACGCCAAAGAAGAGTTGTTTTCGGGATTGCGTTTTCAGGTAAAACGCGGCGAAAGAATAATCCTTGCCGGTGATAACGGATGCGGAAAATCAAGTATCCTGAAAGCGGTACTGGAAAAGATCAATGATGAAGAGCATAGTGCGGGTACAGGATTATCTGTATCGGGAAGCCTTGATATTGCGTCCGGGCTGAAGGTATCGTATGTCAGTCAGGACACTTCATTTCTTTCGGGCTCCTTAAGGAAGTATTGTGAGACTCTGGGGCTTAACGAAAGCCTTTTTCTTGCGGTATTAAGGCAGCTTGACCTCGGCCGGGAGCAGTTCGTAAAGAATATGGAGGATTTTTCCGAAGGCCAGAAAAAGAAAGTCCTTATTGCGGCGAGTCTTATAACACCTGCGCATTTATACATATGGGATGAGCCATTGAATTTTATCGATGTATTCTCGCGGATGCAGATCGAAAAGCTGATCCT
>CACZRA010000245.1 GCA_902783395.1 uncultured Lachnospiraceae bacterium | reverse complement strand
GAGGAAAGTCCGGGCTCCACAGGGCAGGATGACGGATAACGTCCGCCCGGGGTGACCCGCGGGAAAGCGCAACAGAGAACAGACCGCTGAGAAGAGCAGCCAGGCTGCGCGGATCAGTAAGGGTGAAACGGCAGTGTAAGAGACTACCGCGTCTTTGGTAACAAAGACGGCATGGCAAGCCCCATCCGGAGCAAGATCAAGCAGGAAACCAAAGGTTTGCCCGACCTGTTTCCAGGTAGATCGCTCGAGCCGTGTGGTAACATACGGCCTAGACAGATCATCATCATCACTATGTGATACATAACCCGGCTTACAGGCTCGCTCAGAGTTTTTCCGTCGGAAGCCGCAGAGAATGCGGTATATGGAGGTAAAAATGGACTATCTTGAATCATTGGGAGTACGCGCGAAAAGAGCGGCAGAGGTATTATCACGTCTGGATCCTGCGTCAAAAAATCTGGGCCTCAGAGCTGCCGCCGACGCATTAAGAAAAAATCATGCGGCGATCCTCGAAGCAAACAGGCAGGATGTTGAAAACGCAAGGGAAAAGGGCGTGAAGGAAGCCCTTATCGACAGGCTTCTGCTCAATCCCGCAAGGATAGACAGTATGGCGGACGGAATAACGGAGGTTTCGGAGCTTAAGGACCCTGTGGGTGAGATAATCGAAAACTATATCAGACCGAACGGCCTGAAGATCGACAAGATCACTGTCCCCATGGGCGTTATCGGGATAATATATGAATCCAGGCCTAACGTTACTGCCGATACGTTTGCTCTGTGTTTCAAATCAGGCAATGCCTGTATATTAAGAGGCGGATCAGACGCCATTAATTCAAACAAAGCCATAGTAAGCTGCATAAGAAGCGCCCTTGAACAGGAAAAGCTTCCCGATGACGCGCTTCTTATCGTGACCGATACGTCCAGAGAGCTTGCGACCCGTTTCATGAAGATGAACCAGTACATAGATCTGCTGTTTCCGCGGGGCGGAGCCGGGCTCATACAGAGCGTCGTTGAAAACGCGACCGTCCCGGTAATAGAGACAGGTGTCGGAAACTGCCATATCTATGTGGATGAAAGCGCGGACATAGAAATGGCCGTCAACATCATAGATAACGCCAAGACACAGCGCTTCGGTGTATGCAATGCGGCCGAATCGCTGGTCATACACAGAGCCATAGCCAAAAAAGCAATCCCCGCGATCTATGAAAGACTGTCTAAGAAGAACGTGGAAATGCGGGGGGACGATGAGGTAAGAGAGATCGAACCCGATGTGGAGAAATGCAGCGAAGAGGATTACGCAAGAGAATATCTGGGCCCCTTCATCTCAGTAAAGATCGTGGATAACATAGATCATGCGATAGAGCATATCAATCATTATTCCACAAAGCATTCCGAAGCCATAATAACTGAGAACAGGGAGAATGCGGATAAATTCCTTGATCAGATTGATTCGGCCTGTGTCTATTGGAACGCTTCCACAAGATTTACCGACGGTTATCAGTTCGGCTTCGGATCGGAGATAGGCATAAGCACCCAGAAGCTGCATGCAAGAGGTCCTATGGGACTGAGGGCACTGACCTCCTATAAGTATCAGATAAGGGGGACCGGCCAGTGCCGGGAGGATTCGTAGGGAATTCATTTTTTGGATACTGTGGATAAATGTTAAGATCGAAAGGAGTATTTCATGCGGCATTTGATGACACCGCTGGATCTTTCGGTGGATGAGCTTTACGCTCTCATGGATACCGCCGAGGACATAAAAGCTCATCCTGCAAAATATGCGCACGCCTGTGACGGCAGGATCCTGGCGGCTCTTTTCTATGAACCCAGTACAAGGACAAGGCTTTCATTTGAAGCCGCAATGCTGAGGCTTGGTGGCAAAACGATGGGCTTTGCGGATGCATCCTCATCGTCGGCAGCCAAGGGGGAGAGTGTGGCGGATACCATAAGAGTTGCTTCCTGCTTTGCCGATATCGCCGCCATGAGACATTTCAAGGAAGGTGCCCCGATGGTCGCTTCACAGTTCTCTAAGATACCTGTGATAAACGCAGGAGACGGCGGTCACCAGCATCCTACCCAG
>CACZRA010000244.1 GCA_902783395.1 uncultured Lachnospiraceae bacterium | reverse complement strand
TTCTTTTGCCACAGCCATCCTCTCCGGACTCTTCCGTCTGACCTTCACAATCCGTATCCCTGTCATCCTCCACAGCGGACCTTACATATTCCCTGACTCTCTCATACAGTATCTCAGCGCCTCCTGTATTCGTCTGAAAGAATGAAAACGCCGATATCTTAAACCTCAGCCCCAGGATCTCATCATAGATGTATTCCCTGCCCCATATGACCGATGTTTTCTCGTTTATGACCGCATCCGCGACTCCGTCATGAAAGGTATGAAGTATTCCCCTGACAGCTCCTGCAAGCTCAAGACTAAGCAGCCCCTCTGCAAAGCCTTCTTTATCAAGCTCCCCCTCCGTGGTCGTCACCACATCAACAAGGATCTCCCCGGTGTTTATCCCCTTCCTGACCAGCAGATTCCTGAGAAAACCGCTGTTTGAATATCTGTGATAAAAAGCAAGCCCCCTCTCCCTCGCGTAGCCTATCACATATTCCCGGATCCTTCTGAAATCCCCATCCACTATATTGCAGTCCGGCGTATCTATTACATCCATGAAATGTCCCGGAGTATGCATCCCGAGGGTTATCGGCCCGTCCTTCACGGCGTTCCCGAAGGAAAACTCCATCTTATTACGGTATCCCGAGATCTCCGGAGAGCCGGTTATCCCCTCGTATATTCCGTCAGGTATATCAATGTTCCCGGTCTCCGCTTCTTTATCATCGCCGGACTCTCCGGCTCCATCCCCATGCTGCTTCAAGGCCCGTCCGAGTATCTCCCGCGCCATCTTATCCTTAATGCGCAGCTCCTCTTCATAGGATATCCTCTGGTATACGCAGCCTCCGCACTGATCGCATACTTCGCAGCCCTTCTCCGTTTCGATATCCGAACGTTTTATTACAGATATCAGCCTGCCTGCCTTCAGTCCCGCCTTGTTTTTATTTAAAATAAAAGAGATCTCCTGTCCGGGAAGAGTATTCTTGACTGTTACGTCCACGCCCTCCGCAGCGGCGATCCCTTTATTGGGGAAGGCAAGCCTCCTCACCTTCCCCACGTATGTTTCACCCTTTTTCATTAAGCCTCAGACTTCTTGATATCCTCCTCATCCTCGAAGAGATCATCGTCATCATCAAAATCATCACCGTCATCGAAATCATCCAGATAATCCGGGGTGAAATACTTGTAAACGGCAAATGCAATGCACGCTACCGCAACTACTGCGCCGATCACTGCAAGCACTGTGACAATCGGGCTCTTTTTCTTCATTTCCGCTTCCTCCTCATCTTTCCTGAGAATCTCGTTGATCTTTGAAGCCGCAAGGATATCCTTTATGTCGGTGTTGTCCTTGTAGCTCTTTATCTGGCTCGCAAGCTCCTCTTTCTTCCCGACGATGGAATCAAGAAGACCTGCTCCCCCCTCCATTGCACTTGTAAATAAACCATCCAGAATCATATCCTGTACCTCCATGATAGCAATAATTCTACCATAATCCTGCCAGCTTCGCAAATCTCAACGCAGCTTTCCTCTTTCGGTTATCTCGCCGCAAACGACGCACTGTTTATGTTACTACTCACTCCTGCTGTTTTTCAATAGCTTCACGCTTTGTTCTGTTTTTCATACATTCACAATCCCTCTTTACTTCCAAGTGAGATCAGTATCCCCAGCAGTCCGTAAAACACAGGCATCACCGACACCGTACTGTCACAGACAAGCGCCGACACAAGAAAACCGGCCATTCCGGTCATTATCCCCGTTACGATCGTTTTTCCGGGATCGGCAGACTCCCTGATCCCTGCCGGTACCACTCTCCCCTTCTTCTCCCTGCCCTTAACTGCAGCAGCCTTCTTCCGGCTCCCTCCGCTTTCTGTGGTTCCCCGGAAGTATTTCCGCCATGCTGACACATACGAGACTATTATCATCGAGATAAACGCAATAAGGCTTACCGCCCCCGTAGTCACCGCCATCTGCACATAGAGACTGTGAGCCTTGTCGACTATCGTTGATACTGCTCCGCCGGAGGTGACCTTACCGGCATAATCCTTCTGCGGGAATACGAGCATGAAGGTATCCGCCCCGCTCCCAAGGAATAAATGCCGTCCGATAAGCGGCAGGGAGCAGGCCCATATATATCCTCTTCCGTTCGCGAAGCCGAGATGCCTGTCAAATCCGATCCTGCCGCCGCTTCCGTCCTTTTGAAGTGTTACCTCATATCCGTAAGGATTGCAGAAGGTCACTCCGTCATGCGCGAAATGAAATAAAAACTGGGTCTCAAGCATCTCAAGCATCACATAGCTTTCTCCCTCCCTCATAAAGGGAAGAATGGTTATCTTCTCTCCGAAGTCAGGATCCTTTATCTGAAACAGACTGTCATCCTCAAAAAGCTTCTCAAGCTCCTTATCCTGACCGTCCTCTCCCTTCACATGCAGGATCCCGTTATCATCATAGGCAAAAGACAGTGGTCTGCCGTCCACGGAAGTCTCAAAGCTGTCCCTCCCGGTCTCAAAATAATCAATGCTCATGGGATCCGGGGATCTTTCATACAGGAAAATGACCAAGCCGCAGAAGACCACAGCCGCGGCAGCACAGGATATGATCCTGAGCCTTTTATCAGGCAGGTACATGACCGCAAGCAGGACAAGGGACAGCGCAATGCCGGCAAGTCCTCCCGCAGAGCCCGCTCCGTAGCAGTTTACGGCGATAAGTACCAGGAGCAGCTCCCTGATCCCCTTCGCCGCTGTAAGTACGATAAGCGGGATGACAAGGCAGAGCCAGAAGGGCACATAGTCCATATTGGCAACGGTCTGGTACACCTGCCCGGGCTCAAAGACCGGATTTATTTCCATATCTCCCGCAATAATCCTCTTTACGGCCTCACTGAAGAGTATGTCGTGGCCCGCAAGCTGCGTAAGTCCTATGAGGCATTCAATAAATACGGTAATACCGAGTGCCCTGAGTATCACCAGGACCTCTCCTGTCCCGTCCACAGCCTGTATTGTATAGAAAAGCATGACCATGTAGCATAGTATCGCAAGCGTTCCCTCAAAGCGGTTCATACCCCCGAGCCACGCCACATCCTTATGCTCAGACACGGCAAAAGACAGGAGCACCGCCAGCGTATACCCCGCCATAGGTATATAGACCGGTGATCTCCTTATCCTGATCTGTTTTTTTATAATGAGAAAAAGGAATATCAGGACCGATATCCCTGCGATAACTGCCATGGCGGCAAGCTTCACACAGCTGAAAACATCCCAGAGGACCGTATCGTCCTCAGTGGCTATCCAGTCATATCTCCCGAGAGGCAGAGTATAGGGCATGACATGCAAAAGGAGCGGAACCACGCAGGTGAATAAAACCACGGGAGCAAGCCGCAGTATCCCTGTCACATCAGCCTCAGGTTTCCGTTTTTTTCCCTTCATCCTAAGCGTCAGCCTGTATCCTCTTAAGTTTTGCAAAGCCGGCGAACATCTTTTTCACTCCGTGTTCATCAAAGTCTACAGTGACCTCATAGTCCCTGCCGCCGTCTTTGATATCCAGCACTTTTCCCTCTCCGAATTTGAAATGCCTTACTCTCTCTCCGACCTTATAGTCAGGCTTTACGGGCGTGATATCCCTTCCGAGCTTTATCTTTCCCGGAGCCCTTTTCTTCGGTGTTGTCCTCGGCACGGTCTGCCCCGATACATATGAGCCCTCAACTGAACGGCCGGATCCCGCTTGCCCCGTAAAGCTGTATCCCCCGGCGGATTTTCCGTATCCCGCTCCGCTCCCTGAAGGATACTCATATGTCCCGTCATTAAACCTCACAGGTCTTTCCGTCTTTTCCGGGGTCACGTTCATATCCAGAAGACCGAAGGGCATTTCCTTTACAAATCTCGAAGCCGTAGCGTATCTCGTCTCGCCGTTCACCATTCTCATTCTGGCGCAGGTGAGCGTAAGCTCCTCCATGGCTCTCGTGATCCCCACATAGCAGAGCCTTCTCTCCTCCTCGATCTCCTTCTCATCACCGCTCGATACCGCCATGTATCCCGGAAAGAGCCCCTCCTCCATACCTGCCATAAAGACATTGGGAAACTCAAGCCCCTTGGAGTTGTGCATCGTCATTATCAGTACCTTATCGTCATTTGACGGGTCGGTATCCACATCCACGGTCGTCCCCTCGACCCCGTTCATCCTCATGAAATCAGTCAGTGAGACCGGCTCTCCGTTTTCCGCGCATTCCTTTTCATACTCCGCAAGAGAATCCTTAAGCTTATTGATATACTCCTCCTGCTCAAGGTATTTCTCCGTGCTGTCCGCCTCGTCCGCGAGATAGTCCATGTAGCCGAAGGCGCTTATAACGCTGTCCGTCATATCGGCCAGATTCATTCCCGCAGTCTCATCCCTAAGCTCCATGACGGTATCGTAAAAGCTCTTCATTCCCGTCCCCGCTTTGCCCGATATCCCGGCATTTTCGCATCTGCCGCAGGCCTCCAGCAGGGATATCCCGTTCACCCCGGCAAAACCGGCAAGCTTATCAAGACTCGCGGCACCTATGCCCCTTTTGGGGATGTTTATTATCCTCGCGGTCCTCATGTCATTGCTTCCGACCGCGACAGTGAGCAGAAAGGAAGTCACATCCTTTATCACCTTCGTATCCCAGAATCTCAGGCCCTTCACAAGATCATAGGCTATCCCCCTCACCCTGAAGGCATCCTCAAATTCCTTGGACTGGACATTTGTCCTTATGAGGATCGCATAGTC
>CACZRA010000243.1 GCA_902783395.1 uncultured Lachnospiraceae bacterium | reverse complement strand
CCTGAGGCGTCAATTATCTCGTCATTGGAAACAGCGATATCTCTGCCCAGAGCCTTTATATGTCCATTATCGGTGAGGATATCGCAGATTTCGTCAATATTGTTTTTCGGGTCGATGACCCTCGCATTTTTGATCAGCATATCAGCATTATATCAAAACGTAAGAACTCCGGACAGTATCGGCTGCTGCCGATCAAGTGAAAAATATGTTAGTCGCTTTTTTAGTAAATGTCAAATTTTGTCATACTTCTCCAGTATCCCGCGGATCTGCTCTCTGCAGGTATCTGCGATCTGCTTTTTGCCCTCTTTATCAAGTGATGCGGGATCAATGGGCGTGCAGTAGGTGATGGCGACCTTATTTGCCTTTATCCTGGGAAACTGCCTTTCAAATATCTCCCTCGTCCCATGTATTGCGACAGGGACGATCTTTACTCCGGATTTCAGAGCTATCTTGAAGGAGCCTTCCTTGAAAGGATTCATGTCCAGCTCGGATTCCCCCTTTGACCTCGTTCCCTCGGGATATATCAGTATGGATATGCCGTTCTTTGCATCCTCGATACAGCCCAGGATAACCTGAAGGCTCTGCTTCATATCCTCCCTGTCCATGAACCGGCAGTGCATCAGTATCATCCACCAGCTCAGGATCGGCACCTTTTTTATCTCCTTCTTTGCAACTATGGCTGTGGGCCTGAACATCTGCGCGTAAAGAAGCACTATGTCAAACATGGATCTGTGGTTTGCCACATAGAGTACCGCTTCATCCCTCGGCACTTTCTCCTTTCCCTCTACAGTGACCCGTGCTCCCGCAAGAAAGCCTACGACACTGAAGGCCCATGATATCATCGCCTGCGCATACTTATCGCGTGCCGGCATGCTGAAGACTCCTATCAGATATCCCAGGGGTATCAGGATAAGCGATACGAGAAGATAGCTGACAACAAAAAGCATGACAATGATCAGCCTTATCATGACTTTGTCCCCTTTGCCCCCTTGAGCCCCTTGAGGCTGGACTGATTAAGGATATTTGTCTCAAAGCTGAAGGTCACCCTGTCCTCATCCCTCTTCCGCTTTATGGCAAGCTCAATGAGCCTGTCAAGGAGCTTCGTATAGGGAAGACCCGCCGGTTCCCAAAGATAAAAGGACAGCGACCCGGGTATCGTATTGATCTCATTAAGATACAGCTCTTCCGTATCCCCGTCTATCATGAAATCAAACCTCACGACACCGTTGCAGTTTAATGAACGGAAGGCTCTCACGGCAAGCTCCTGTATCCTAGTCGTCATGTCATCGGGTATCGGAGCCGGAATCTTCCTTGCTACTCCCGCCATGCCCTTTGAGGCACCGCCGTTTCCCGATGTCTTTCCTCCTGACATATATTTATCTTCGTAGGAGAGGATCTCATCCGAGTGG
This sequence comes from uncultured Lachnospiraceae bacterium, assembly GCA_902783395.1. GTDB lineage: Bacteria > Bacillota > Clostridia > Lachnospirales > Lachnospiraceae > NK4A144. Next base: position 5,586 of record CACZRA010000243.1, on the reverse strand, counting down.
AAAGGCTCCTCGCATAACGAAGCCTCTGCCTCATCCATGTCTCCCAGCACCGAGCAGTTGATCTCCTGCAGCTTCATGATCGCGTGTTCCGCAAGCACCGTATTCGCAAAGGTAAAGGCCGTATCCAGAGAGTTTATGAGACCGTCCCTGTCATGAGCCACGGATATCCCCACCGAAGATCCCGAATTTACCGGCTTTACGATCACGGGATAACCGATCCTCTCCTCTATGTCGGAGATGAGCTTATCCATATCCTTATAATCCGCTGTCGTATATCTCCTGCAGGGAAGGACGGGGATATCATTATCCGCAAATACCGTCTTCATGATGTATTTATCCATGCCGACAGCGGCACTCGTCACATCACAGCCCGCAAAAGGTATCCCCCAGGTCTTTATATAACCCATGAGGGTACCGTCCTCAACGTTCGTCCCGTGCACTATGGGAAGGATCACATCAAGCTCTATGGGCTTCATCCCGAATGCCCTGTGGGGATAAGGGGCGAGAAGGAAATGTCCGTCCTCTTTCACGGGTATCACCCTCTGTGATGCCTTGATCAAAGCCGGTATATCCTTATACGCTTCGATGTTTCCCGTTCCCTCTCCCACAAACAGATCATTTTCCTTTGTGAGGTATATGGCGGTCGCTTCATATTTGTCCCTGTCGAGACTCTGCATCGCCTGAAGCGCGGAGATAACAGAAACCTCGTGTTCCACCGATCTTCCGCCGAATATCACTCCTACCCTGATCTTCATAGATTATTTCACACTGCCTTCCTGAAATTATTTTATTGTATCGGATACACTCCCGGTCAAAATACGTCCGTCAGATCATTCTCTATCAGGACCGTCTTGTGCTTCTCTCCGGGTATACGCCGCACATATGACATGGCATCGGTAAATGATGACGCCACATATATCCTGTCCCCGGGATATGAGCTGTCAATAAGTCCGGCCCGTATAGCCTCCGTATTTGCGTTGTCTACTATCACTGCATAATCCGCATTTTCCGCGATGCGGGAGCCGAATTCCCTGTTAAGGCTCTCCTGCTTTTCCCCGAGCTCCACCATTCCGGGCGTTACGACGACCCTGATATCGTCTGTAAACATCGCAAGTGTCTCGAGCGCCGCCTTTGCGCCTGAAGGATTTGAGTTATAGGCGTCGTCGATAAGAGTCATATCTCCCTGTGAGATAAGATTCAGCCTGTGTTCCACCGGTGCCAGCCTCCTGACAGGCAGCACTAGCTCCTTCAGAGCGATGCCCAGGCTGTGGCTTACCGCTATGGCACCCAGCACATTTATAACATTATGCTCACCGATAAGACGCATGCTGAAGCTTTCGCTGCTCCCGTCGGGAGCGGTCACTGTAAAGGCTGTGCCGTTCCTTCCGGTGCTTATCCCGGAAGCATTATAATTTCCCGCTCCTTTTATGGAGTACCTGACTGCGCCTTCGTATTTATTGTAAGACGAGACATACTCACTGTCATAATTCAGGAATATACGTCCCTCATCTCCTGTCTTCTCAAACACTGCGTCAGCAAGCTCGAATTTTGTCCCCTGGATGTTCGAAACCGTCTTGAAGCTTTCAAGATGCTGTTCTCCTATGGATGTCACGATCCCGTAGTCCGGGTGCACCATGTCGCAAAGCTCCTTGATATCCCCGACATTTCTCGCTCCCATCTCGCAGATAAAGATCTGATGCGTGGGCCTCAGCATCTCGTTTATTGTCCTTGTCACGCCCATGGGGGTATTATATGATTCCGGAGTGGCGAGAACCTCGTATTTTGCGGAAAGCAGCTCTTTCAGATAAAACTTTACTGATGTCTTGCCGTATGATCCGGTAACGCCTATCACCTTTATATCCTTCATTTCTGACAGGGACTTTATGGCCTTGTCCTTAAAGCCCTTCGCTATGGACCTTTCTATCGGCTGATTAATGATATTTGAGATAATGGGGGCAAAGGGAGCTATCACAAAGGTATATACAAGCGCGATGACAAGAAGGCTCACATCATTTCCGAAGAACCTGTTCAATAGACAGATAATGAAAAACCAGAGTACCGTCGTTATAAGAAGCCTTATGACTCTCGGAGTGTAGACGAGGGGCTTCTTTGCCTTCCCCTCCGCAAAGCACTTTGTGAAATGCCTGCCGTAGTTGCTTAGCACCCACTTTGCGTGAACCTTATTCTTATAGCCGTTCTGCTGGAACATATGCACGGCATAAAGCAGTACCTGTGACGCATATAATATGGTTACAAGGGAAATGATTAGGCAGGTCATGACTTCCTCTTTATTATCATATGGATCTCCGAGGCTTCCTCATGTCTGTCCACGACTCCCTGCAGCTCATCCAGCATCGGCAGGAATTTACGGGCAAAGACCTCTCTGAGGTTACTGTTATCATTCTGGTCAAGGCTTACGCATATCATACGGTACAGATCCATCATATCCGATCCGAACTTCCATACTGCGTATTCCTCAAATCCTATGGAGTCTGCCATATATTTTATGGAGCTTTCCGTGAAAAGATGTGTATGCGTGCCTCCCGCGTGGCGGTTATAGCAGCTCTGGTGTGCCGCCTCAAAGAAGCAGCTCATAGAAAACATCGGTACGGAAAAATAAATATATTTTATCTTTTTATTCTTTTTGAGGGCATCCAGCACCTCGTCAAGATTCGTTATATGCTCCAGAACCCCTATGAAGGTGGCGACATTGACATCCGCCTTCTCTATAATGGACGCGATATCGGGGGCGTCCACCTGTGTCAGCACATCCTCACCGTTCATGGTATTGGCAAACTGGACCTGCGGCTCGGATATCTCTATACCGTCCGCCTGCTCTATGCCGAGCTTTCTCAAGGCGGATACAAAGTAGCCTGACCCCGCGCCGTCATCAAGGATCTTTATGTTTTTCTTCTTCACGCCGTCCTTTTCGAGTGAATCAATAAGGAATTTCGCTTTGGGAATATAGATGGTGTCCCGTCTCTTTTCATATTTACGTCTGTCGCTTTCGGAATAATTGGCAAGATAATCATCATCTATATATACTCTTGATGCAAAGTCTTCATTATCCTCATATTCGGAATTCACATGGCCGCAGCATGGACACATAAAGTATCTCATGCGCTGGCTCTGATACAGTACCTCCTGACCTGTGCCCTCTCCAATTTCTGCATGGCAGATCTTGCATTTCGTCCTTTTCGGCTGGGCAAGCAGGGCATCCGCCTGATGCGAGGAAAGCTTCAGCATCTCCTCATTCTTTTCAAAAAAATCGGATTTTATCTTTATGATATCCCCTGCGGATTTACTGTATTTTCTGTCTAATGCCATCTCCCGCACTCCGTTATCTGTTTTTCTTTTTTACTGAACATATTTTAACATTACCAAAAGTGCTTAGCAATACAAGACGACTCCCTCTTTCGAGGGAGCCGCCTTCTTTTGCTTGACGTATGAGTAATTGATCAAGCTGTCTGATATCAACTATACGATAGTAGCTTACTTTGTGATCTTGAACTTCACTGTAAACAGTCCGCCGTATCCACCGTCAGCGTTACTGAGACCTCTGATGGTGACAGTTGATGTTCCAACCTTGTTGTTGTTCTGCCAGTTGACTATCTCGTACTCGCCGGGCTCAAGAACCTCCCAGTGAGTCGTACGTCCGACCTTCTTCTTAACCCTGATGACAAGGTCACTCTGGTCAAGAACGATAGGTGTTCCGGCATACTTCTGGTAATACTTGTTCGATGCTATCTTCTCAGGCTCACCGTATTCATCAGTCATCACATTTCCTTCTGAATCCTTTCCGATGAATTCATACTTGGAGCCCTTCAGAGCCTGGAACTTGTCATTACCTATGATCTTGTAGGTTACACTCGTCTCGCCTGTGTAGAAGCCTGAAACCTTCGGGCCGTCTGCCTTTATGTTTACAGTGATCTCAGAACCGAATGCCGGACTACCCTCGAGAGCCACTACTTCATAATAGTAGTCAACTCCCTTTGCATTTGCGTCCTTGCCCTGCTTCAGAGCCTTTCCGTTGCTGTCAAACGCCGTAGCCTTGAAGTTGTTGCCGTACTTATCAAGGTTATTGCCCTTTGCATTAGCAACAAAGTCATCGACCACAAAGGTCATATCAGCAATGTTAGCCTTTACGACATTGTACTTCGCAACAGCACTTCCGGAGAAGTATGTGCCCTTACCGGTTATGGTAACGCTGCCCGTATTTTCACCGATCGCAGACACTCCCGCATACTTGACAGTGTAATCTACACCCTTTGTCAATGTCCATCCGTTATAGGTAACCTCGATATCCTGAGGCTGAGGACCGCCCTTCACATAGGTCACAGGCGCCTGCGTTATTGCCGTAGCCACCGACTTATTCTTTTCAGTTCTCATCTCCACCTCTCCGTAATTTCCGTCAATGGCGATGAACATAGGCTTTTCTACGTTGACCGTACTGAAGTTGTTCTTGTCAGCTACGATCTTGAAGGTCTTGCTCTTTGAGCCGTAGAACTGAGTTCCGGTACCGGTGATCGTAACAGTTGCCGTACCGATCTTACGGTTATTAGTGATGGTGACTGTATAATCTGTACCCTCCTCCGGAGCAGCATAGCCGTTCGGTGCAGTTACTACAATATGATCCGGTTCGATAGCAACACTTCCGTTATCACTGTAGAAGCTAAGAGCCTGGTTCTTCTGAACAACACCCTTGGAGTTCTTAACTGCACGATCGGAACCTGCAAAGTAGAAGTCCTGGATCGTATATTTGGATGCTGCTATAGGCTTCGGATTTGCTTCAGGGTTCAGAAGAACTTCCTGAACGGTTGTTTCTCCTGAGTAGTTACCGATACCCTTTACGTTGACCGTATATGAGCCGGGTGCTGCGAACTCATCATAATCATCATCATCCGCATAGTAGTACAGCTCATAATCCGTGTTTTCCTTAAGCTTCTTGCCGTTGTAATTGATCACGGGCTTCAGAAGCTTCAGTACCCAGTCACCGGCCCACGTCTTCTTATTCGTGTTTCTCTTGGCCAGATCGGAAACATCGTTTGCATCAGCCTCCTCTATACTTCTGGGCTCTATCGAGAACTCTTTTTCGATCTTGCCGCTATAGTTCCCCTTAAGCGTGATCGTTACGGTAGGCTTATTCTTACTCTTTGATGCATTTGTGTTGTTCTTGTAGCTTAACTTGTAATCTACATCCTTGACGAGCATCACATCTCCGAAGTAGACATTAGGCTCAGGCTTCTTGGCTGTGCCGTCGTAGACGTAGCTCTCTACTACTCCTACCCATGCTCCGTCAGCTACATAACCTTCGTCATAGTCCTTCTTATCAACGCTCTGCTCTACATTAACAGTTAACGATATGGATTTTCCGTTCAGTGTTGCCGTGATCGTTACAGGATTCGATCCTGTAGAACCCTTGGCAACAATAAGTCCCTCATTGACAGTTACTTTAGTCGGATCACTTGAAGTCCATTCGATATCATCAAATGTCTCCTGTGCATCAGCAGGTGTGAGCGTAGCATTTACCTGATATGAGCCGCCATCCTTCTGGTTCGGAAGCGGTGCCTTCAGGGATATAACTGT
>CACZRA010000242.1 GCA_902783395.1 uncultured Lachnospiraceae bacterium | reverse complement strand
TTCGGCTGTGAACAGTAACACAGAATTTACAAAGCGGAAAACGGATAATGCCTGAAAACCATATTTGACATCCCCGCTCAGGATATCCATAATTTAATCGATAAATATATCGATATTTATGAATGGACGTGGTCTTATGATGGCATTGAAACACATAAATGATCATATAGTACCTATAACCCGCTTCAATAAGGGAGAAGCAAAATGATAGATGAAATGGAAGATTACTATGATGCCAAATGGGCAGACGAGCGTATGTCGCGCAGTGAGGGAAAGACACTCTCCATGAGCGAGTTTGCTAAAATGTCCCGAATAACCGGGGAAGAAGTGGAGGCCGCCCCGGATGTCGAAATCGAATAAGTTTGTATTCCCTGACAACGTTGCATTCAATGATGCGGCATTAAGTGACTTTCTGGAGCTTGATCATTCCTTGCAAATACCTGTGTTCAAAGCAATTCGTTGTATCAAAACAATGATTCAGTACTTTTAACGTCCAAATAATATTATGACCCGGTAAAAAGAATCGATTGACTGAAAAATGATCGCCAGGACCGAAACAGTATATCAGATGGAAATAACCGAGTGCGGGGCAGCCTCGCTCGGAATGATACTCCGGTATCACGGCTGCTATGTTCCGCTTGAACAGCTCCGTGTCGATACGGGAGTTACCAGAGACGGCTGCAATGCCTACAATATACTGCTCGGCGCCGAAAAATACGGACTTAAGGGCAAGGGCAGCAGGATCGTGGCGAACGCTCTCAAAAACAAGCCGATGCCCTGTATAATCTACTGGAAGCACAACCATTTCATAGTCCTTGAGGGCTTCAGGGGAAATAACGTATTTATCAATGACCCGGCGTCCGGAAGACGCAAAGTCTCCTTCCGGCAGTTTGTTGAGGCATATTCCGGTATATCACTGCTTTTCGAAAAGACAGACAGCTTCAGGAGGATCAGGGATCAGGGCTCCGTCATCTCACTTTTGAAGGACCGTATCGCAGATGAGAAGAAGGGATTTATCGCGCTCCTCGTATCAGGACTTCTGCTTACCGTACCGGGGATCGTAATTGCAGCCGCCGCAGGAATTTTTGCTGACCATATAATGGGACAGGAAAGATCCGATCCTTCACTGATGCTGTGCATTATAACCTTATCCGCACTGACAGCCGGTGCTCTCCTTACCCGGTACAGGGACCGCGTCAAAGAACGGATCATACGTAAGCTTTCGATCCTGTCTGACAGGGATCTGGCGGAGCATATCCTTAAGCTTCCGGTCTCCTTTTTCGAACAGCGTTATCTCGGTGATATCATAGAACGTACCGACAGCAATGACGGTATCAATGATTTCATCATAAACGGTCTTTTCGGATCAGCCGCCGGGCTTATCTCACTCCTTGTTTATTTCATCATACTTCTGTATATCAGCCCGGTACTGGCGCTTGCCGCGCTTTCTTCGGCACTTGCCGTTCTGCTTGTATCAAGGGCAGGTACCGCATATATTTCAGGCTTATCGGAAAAGCTCTCCGTTGACGGAGGGAAGCTCAGCGGGATGGTGCTTTCGGGCTTCAGTATATCTGATACGGTCAAAGCTTCAGGTGCCGAAAGCGTATACGCCGCCCGTATACTTGAGCAGGAGCTGAAATGCGAAAGCAGCGAGAGACGGATAGGATACGCAGAGGGGGTCATGAGGGCTGTATCCTTATCGATAAAGATCATCTCATACCTTCTGATCCTGACAGCCGGAGCATATCTTATCATGACGGAGAGGATCACGGCCGGCGGTCTGACTTCGTTTCTTTTTCTGTGTCCGCTGTTATCCGGACCGCTGCAGAGATTGTCGGATCCGGGGAGAACATATGAAAGGGTAAAAGCCGATCTGAGCCGTATCCGGGATATCGAGGCATACGGAGAAGCACATACCTTCCGGAGGGAGAATGAAGTCCGGGAGAGCTTTACCGGAAAGCTGTCCGGCGATATCTGCGCATCGGGGCTCGCCTTCGGCTACAGCAGGTTTTATCCTCCGGTGATCAGGGATATATCCTTTGAAACAGGACCGGGGAAAATGATAGCACTTGTCGGAGGCTCGGGCTCGGGCAAATCAACGATCGGAAAGCTTTTAAGCGGTATGTATGAGCCCTGGGAAGGAGAGCTCCTGTATGACGGCGTACCGATGGAAAGGATCCCCGCAAATGTCCTTAACGCCAGCATCGCTACGGTCAGTCAGAACGTTGTCCTTTTCGGAGGCAGTATACGCGACAATCTTACGATGTGGAACAAGAACATCCTTGAGGAGGATATGATAAACGCCGCAAAGGATGCCTGCATACATGATACCATCATGGAAAAAAGAGGAGCATATGACTATGTCCTGAGTGAAAACGGCGGGAACTTTTCGGGAGGCCAGAGACAGAGACTGGAGATCGCAAGGGCTCTGACGCTTAATCCCTCAATACTCATCATGGATGAGGCTACGAGCGCACTTGATCCGGTGACGGAGAAGAAGGTTATAGATAATATAAAACGAAGGGGATGCTCGTGTATTATAGTGGCGCACAGACTAAGTGCGATACGGGACTGCGATATGATCCTCTGCGTAGAGGACGGCAGGATAATACAGCGCGGGACACATGAGGAGCTTATGTCGGAGGACGGACTGTATAAAGAGCTTGTGAGGAATCTGTAGCGTGAATAAGGACAGGATACTTCTCTTCGGAGGCGGCGAATTTCATACGGCTGACAATACATCCGCGATAAGGACCGAAGGCGGTACAGCCCTTGTATATATCCTTCCGGAAGCAGAGGACAGGCCGGAGCGGAAGCTCCTGCTTGCCGAGATGCCGCCGGGATCGGTCATCCCCTCTCTTTTGTATAAAGACGAGGAGGGGGTGCTCTGGAAGTATCTTATCATGTCACTGGATGAGCGTGTGGAGCTTTCACCGGAACATGACACAGACAGGGCCGGAAGCATAGAGGCTTTCGCATTGAGAGCCGGTATCCCGAATGTGGAAAAGCTCGGATATGAGGAGGCCGTGGCCGAGATATACAGACTGCATCAGGTCAAGGACAATGCCTTTATCTATCAGGCTGACAAGGACAGCAGGGTCTATTATGAGAAGGGTCTTGATGAGATCCGCAAGGCATTGAGTGATGAGGGCAGACGCAGAAATGACAACGGACCTGAATATAAGGATCCGTTCACGGATGAAAGAGTAGAAAAGACCGATATAGCAGGCTTCATACTGCACATGCTGACTATGAGGGATAAGGCAATGTTTGTTGTCCTGTCTCTTGCCTGTGTTTTACTGCTGACGCTTATCATCCTTACGGTCAGATCTGTCTTCGAAAACCTTGTTCCTTTTTCCCGCCATGGGGAGCTTATGAGGCCCTGTGTCCTGCTTTTTTCGTTTGCGGCGGGCATGGCTTTATTTACCGTCATAAGATACATTGTCTCCTTCCGTATGTCCTCAGACGTAAAAAACAGGCTTCAGCGGTCGGTATATATCAGGGCGTTCAACATGCCCCATGATGTCCTCGGCAGGATCGACAGTGCAGATCTTTCAAAGAGAGTTATAGGCTTCGGAAGACTTTGTGCTTATCTTTTCTCCTCTGCCTGTACAGGCATCGTATCGGCCCTGGTCTTATCGGTATCTGCTATCGCAATGATCCTTATTTTCAGGCTGCCTGCCGTGACGGTAACGGCAGCGGCTCTGCTCCTGTTTTCACTGCTGGCACTGATATCGGAGAAAAGAAGAAAGCTCATCGGGGATCTGCTGGATAAGAAAGGCAGGATGGCCTCCGAATGGCATCAGGATCTTAAAGGAATAGAAAAAATACGGCTTTCGGGATCGGAGAACAGCTTACTGTACAGATATATCTGCGGGATCATCGATGTAAAAAATCTGGAACGAAGAGCCGGAGATATAAGGACATTGTCCGAGGTCATAAGGATGTCGGCAGGGCCGCTTATTATGATCATCATTTTCTGTTTTACT
>CACZRA010000241.1 GCA_902783395.1 uncultured Lachnospiraceae bacterium | reverse complement strand
ATTCATCCAGGATACACCTGACGTGTACCGGGAGATGCCCGTTATACTTGTTATCAGCCCTCTCGCACAGAAGGTTGAATAACTGCGAATACATGATTGCCGCGAGGAAATTGAAGGTGTCATCGGTGTCGGATATGATGATGAAGAGCGCTGTCAGTCGGTCTCCTATGAGATCCAGCTCCATTTCATCATATTCCGTGAGTTCCCGAAGCTCCGCAATATCAAATGGTGCGAGCCTCGCCGCGCATGAAATGAGGATTGATTTCGAGGTCTTCCCGGCCGCCAATTTATATTTTTTATACTGTCTTACGGCGAAGTTCCCCGGATCTTTTTCCTCTGCTTCCTCAAATAGAAGGTCTACTGCGTTCACGGCCTCTTCATCGTCCTCTTTTACCTGACTGTGATCCAGCATGGCGATAAGGCTTTCAAACGTCCGGTCTTCTATCGGGACAAAATAATAAAGATAGCCTATATATGCTGTCAGCAGCAGTTTTTCCGCTTTTTCCCAGAAAGGATCCCCGCCTTTTCCTTCACCCTTCGTATTCTCCATCAGGACGGTGACTAGCTTAAGGATATCCTTTTCACTTCTTATATAGGCCATTGGGTTGTAATGCTGTGATTTGCTGAAATCTATGGTATTGAAGATTTTTATCTTATATGGACGGTATATTTGTTTCCCGTCTTTTTTTATTGGTTTTCCGTTCTTTCCGTATCTCGGTGCTCCCCTTTGGAGCATCTTTCCGCACTCTAGCAAAAGTGTGCCCTTGGGATCGGTTAATATATAAGAACTGTGCATCTGCATGATGCTTGGCTTCACGTAAAACCTCGTTTTCCCGGATCCTGATCCGCCCACCACCATCACGTTCTTATTCCTGCCATACTTGGGCTTTGACGGTTTAGCGAACGTTCCCGAGATCCCGCTTGGAAAGCTGCACATCATCCTTTCCGTGGCTGTCAGCGGTATGTTATTTCTGAACACCGGATCCATGAACGGCTCTATATCCTTTTCATTCCCCCACCGGGCTGAGCCGTATTCTTCTCCGTTTTTATAGTTCTTCCGGTGTTTCCGTTTGTACATGACCCCTGCATAAAGCCCTGCCCCTGCCATGAGCCCTATCGAAACATCCATAAGGTTCAGGCTCGGGAACCATGTCTTAAACGCAAGACCCGGATTTGATACCGCCGTCATCATCTTCCGCAAAGGCTCTCCCCTTATATGCCGGTACAGCCATGAAAACCTGTCCATCATATAGCCTGTGACAAAATATGGAATATAAGAAACCACCTTCCTTACTGTTTTGTTTCCCGTGATCTTCTTTATCATCCCCGAAATGTCCCTGGCTGTTTCCTTACTGTTCCGGTTCATAAGGATTTCACCATACTACGGTGTTTGTCTTTGATGGCCCTTGCCTTATTCAGGATATCAGCTTTCTCCTTAAGGTTTTGCAGTTTCTGCGAAAAAGGCTCCCGTTCCGCTTTCTTCATCTGCGTTTGAACAAATTCGTTGAAAGCCTTTGAGATCACATCCTGATCCCTGCCTTTGAAAAATACCTGATAACCCGGCGGCCTCTTCGTCTTATCTTTTGCTATGGCAAAGTCCACGTTGTATTTCTTCGCTATACGCTGGAATCCCTTGACCGCATCGGACTTAATCTCCATAGCGGTCACACCCTGATCTTTCTGCATCAGCTCCTTCAGCTTCAGCTTTCCATGATGCTCAGGCTGCTCCGGCCTTGAATTGAGATATGCCTGTATAGCCTTCATCAGCACCGTCTCGGTCAGCTTCGCCGCCCTGAAAGCCAGTACCACTATCTCCCGCGACACTCTTTCATTTATCATTCAGCTCCTCCTTTCCAAAATGTTTTATTACGATATACTCGATTTGAGGTTTGGGTTACTACTGGAATTAGCGGGTGATCTGACCTCTTTCATTATGCTCATTTCTGATCAAGCCATTATCTGCCAGTATGTGCTCTATAACAAAAGGCTCAACATCATTAAGCTCTGCCAGGATCTTTACATGCTTCTTGCGGCAGCCGTTTCTCTTAAACCGGAAACAT
>CACZRA010000240.1 GCA_902783395.1 uncultured Lachnospiraceae bacterium | reverse complement strand
CGGCGGTTGCGGATTTCGTGAAGGATTCTCCGCAGTTTGACGATATGACAACGCTTGTTTTCAGATACAAAGGCTGATATAATCATCCATTGATATGGAAATAAATATATCAACAGAATACAGCGAATTTCTGCATAATAACCGCACCAAAGTAAATAAATACCTGAACGGGGTGATGTGGTTCTTTGTAGTGACGGGACCGGCCATTGCAGGGGGAATATGGGGAGGTATATTTCATGACATAACCTATTCCACCTGTATAGGCATATCGGTGATAATTGCCATTCTGTCCGTCATTCATCTGTTGCTGCTAAAGGCATATCCCAGCAAAACCTTTACCTGCATATTTGCCCTTACCGCCCTCGATCTTTTACTGGTATACATGTCTTATTTGCATGTTCATGTATATCTTACATGGTTTCTTGTTCCGCTGCTTAGCCTTCTTTTCTGCGACAAGTACATATACTTCTATGGGGCTGTCCTGAATTACGTTCTCATGTTCATAACGACCTGGCTTACTGCTCCTTTTGAGGCCGCAATGAGGACAGAATACGAAAACGCCTCGGAATATTTTCTGGATATGATGAGCGGATTCACGATAGAGACCATCATCATGTTTGCGTCAGGTTATATCATAGGGAAACTGACCCTCGAATATTTCAAAACCCTCTTTGGCCAGTATAAGCTGATAGGGGAACAGGATAGAAGCATGAAGGAGAAAATGGAACTCCTGGATTCCATGGCGGAGATTTACGATAATGTCAACCTTCTCGATTTCGTGAACAACACCGAGATGTCGCTGAGGGAGGCTGAGCAGAAGAAGCACGGCATTGATATGAGCGCACAGACGCACACTATCATGAACCAGAGGCTGGTTAATCAGGTGATGCCGGATCAGATCGATGAATTCCTGACCTTCACCAATATCAAAACCATAAGGGCGCGTCTTTCCCATAAAAAACTTATCAGCGCCGATTTTATAGATGTGGTCTCGGGATGGTTCAGAGCGCAGTACATCACAGTTGATTCGACATTGGACGGGATCCCGAACGTGGTAATTTATACGACGAGGAACGTGGATGAAGAAAAAAGGCGTGAGGAGCATCTCATAAGGATATCCATGACTGATGAGATGACGAGGCTCTTCAACCGGAGATGCTATGATGAGGATCTGCGGGAGTACAGGAACGGAGAGCTTTCTGAGGACTTTGTCCTTTTCTCCATCGACGTGAACGGATTAAAAACAGTGAATGATACAAAGGGACATGCAGCCGGGGATGAGCTTATCAAGGGTGCTGCGGACTGTCTTGCACTGTCAGTCGGAAAGAAAGGGAAAGTATACAGGACCGGCGGGGATGAATTCATGGCTGTAGTCCATACGGGTGATCCGGAAGGATTACGGAATGCTATAAAGGAAAAGGCAAAAGAGTGGCACGGTGTCTATACGGAAGAGATCACCATGTCGGTAGGCTACGCTGCGCATAAAGACCAGCCGGGTGCGTCGATCGATGACCTTGAACATATCGCTGATGCGGATATGTATGCCCAAAAAGAAAAGCATTATAAGGAACGCGGGATAGAAAGAAGAAGATGATCATACCGGGCTCCTGTCCCGGTAAGTGGAGCGGATTAGAGGATAAATCATAGTGAGTGAGCAGAAAAACCGGTTTTTTCAGGGAAAGCTTCAGAAAAGAGTATTCAGGCTTTGTATATCCCTTGTAGTCATAGCCATAATCGCATTCGCTCTTGTAGGTATCCTCGAGATGAGGGCGCTTCAGCGGATCACAAGAGAAACCGGCGAAACCCAGACCGGAGTGATCAAACAGAGCTCCCAGGAGTCCATGATGAAGGTAGTAGAGGACAGTCTGGTGAGAACAGCGATGCAGGGCGCAGAGATATCGGACAGTGAATTCAGTATCCTGAGACATGACAGCAGGCAGCTGGCGATCCAGGTTCAGGATGTATTTGAGCATCCGGAAAACTATAAGGAGATCCAGGTGGAACAGCCGAAGAAGGAAAACGGCGGGGAGTATACCCTGCAGCTTCTGGTTTCGGATGAGGATGACTTAAAGGATCATGAAAGCATGTCCATGATCAGGAAGCTTGCAAATCTCGGTCCCCTTATGGCAGAGAGCATCCGGGATAACGATGATTATGCCATGGACTGCTATATCTCACTGCCTTCGAAGCTGACTCTTGCAATGGACAAAATGTCGGATCAGAAATTTGAAGAGGACGGGAGTATCCGTCTGTACGATCCTACCACCAGGATCTGGTACAAAGGGGCTGTAGAAAACGGAGATATTTATTTTTCTCCTGCTATCCACAGTTTTTTTTATAACCTTACGGAGGTTGTTTACGGAACACCGGTATATTCGGACGGAGAGCTTAAGGCTGTCCTGGAGGGATCGGTAAAGCTGGATAAGATCCAGCAGGTGATATCGGAAATAGAGATCGGAAATTCAGGTTTCTCCATCCTTGTCAGTTCTGACGGTCAGCTGGTGGCCTCGCCAAGGGAAGAAGGGGAGCTTGCAATGGATCATGAGCTTTCCAGGGATATACGGGAAACGGATAATCCTTCGTTGAAGGAATTATTGGATGCGGCTTTGAACCAGGGAACCGGGTTTAAGGAGGTTACGATCGACGGCGAGGAGTTTTATGCTGCCTACGCGCCTCTTGAAACCCTCGGATGGACACAGATGATGTTCGTATCCAGACAGGATCTTGAGAATTCTACGGCAGAGCTGCTGAAGGAGCTGGATGACGTTAATAATTCCACTCAGAGATCCTACGGGGATTCATTTAAGAAGGCCCTGCTGCTTACGATCGCAGTCATGCTGCTCCTTCTTGTGACGGCAGGTGCGGCGGCATTATTCTTCTCAAAGCGTCTGGTTACGCCTATCAATGTGATGACGAAACAGGTGAAGGAGATCAGCGGTGATAACATGCACTTTGAGGTAGAGGATATCTACCGGACAGGAGATGAGATCGAGATCCTTGCCGAGTCCTTCGGGGGGCTTACGGACCAACTTGATAATTACATCAGGGAAGTAACGCAGATCTCGGCAGAGAAGGAACGGCTGTCCTCTGAGATGAACGTCGCAAGGAAGATACAGGCTTCCATGCTGCCGAGGATATTCCCGGCATTTCCG
>CACZRA010000239.1 GCA_902783395.1 uncultured Lachnospiraceae bacterium | reverse complement strand
TACCGCCTGCATACCGCGGATCATATAGCCGAAGGGTACTTTGGACAGACGTATCAGGCATATAAGGAATGCCGTTGCCAGGATATAGCAGCCTGCCTTCTGGGAGATAAAAAGCGAGATGATGAAGACCAGCGTCCCCATGAGCTTGACCCTGGGGTCCAGCCTGTGCAGTCTTGATTCTGTCTGATAGTATTGTCCGATGGTGATCTCCCTAAGCATTCCAGACCGCTCCTATCACGGAATCAACCGCCTCTTTTATCGTGGTCACCGTAGTATCCACTTCAAAGCCCCTGCGGTGGAGCTCATGCATGATATAGGTGACCTGCGGAGCCGCGAGTCCTATGCCCTCCAGCTCCTCTATATGCGAAAAGACCTCCTTCGGGGTCCCGTCCATAAAGACCCTGCCCTTTTCCATGACTATGATATGGTCCGCGTAGTCTGCCACATCCTCCATGGAGTGTGATACCAGGACCACGGTTATACCCTGCTCGTCGTGAAGCTCATTCACGAGGCCGAGTATCTCCTCCCTTCCTTCTGGATCAAGTCCTGCCGTGGGCTCATCAAGCACCAGCACCTCGGGCTTCATCGCAAGCACCCCCGCTATCGCGGCTCTCCTCTTCTGGCCTCCGGAAAGCTCGAAGGGGGATACGAAGTAAAGCTCATCGGGAAGCTTCACGGATCTCAGCGCGCTGTATGCCGCAAGCTCCGTATCCTTTTCGGACATCCCCATGTTTCTGGGACCGAAGCAAACATCCTTAAAGACGTCCTCCTCAAAGAGCTGATGCTCGGGATACTGGAATACCAGCCCCACCTTGCCTCTGAGAGACTTCATGTCATAGTCCCTGTCATATATATCCTCGCCGTTGTAGTATATGTGGCCGGAGCTTGCCTTAAGCAGACCGTCCAGATGCTGTACGAGGGTCGATTTGCCGGAGCCCGTATGTCCGATGAGGCCGATGAAGTCACCGTCCTCTATCTTGAAGGAAACGTCATCCAGCGCCTTTATCTCATCGGAAGTGCCTTTGCTGTATATGTAGTTTACATGGTCGAGTATGATCGCCATAGTTCCGTTACTAATTCCTTTTCCGTCAGTATCCCGTCGGGAAGCCATGTGAGCCCCCTCTTTTTTAATTCGTAGGCGAGCCTTGTGGCCTGAGGTATGCCGAGCCTCAGCTCCTGGAGCTCCTCCACCCTGGAGAATATCTCTCTCGGTGTCCCCGTCATCCT
This sequence comes from uncultured Lachnospiraceae bacterium, assembly GCA_902783395.1. Classification (GTDB taxonomy): domain Bacteria; phylum Bacillota; class Clostridia; order Lachnospirales; family Lachnospiraceae; genus NK4A144. Next base: position 3,322 of record CACZRA010000239.1, on the reverse strand, counting down.
CACCTTTCCGTCCTGCATGACAAAGACGCGGTCTGCATAGACCACCTCCTCCATGTAGTGGGTTATGAGTATGATCGTGATCTTTTCAACGTCATTGAGCGCTCTCGCGGCCCTTATCACATCCTTGCGTCCCACAGGATCCAGCATGGCCGTGGGCTCATCCATGATGATGCATTCGGGATGCATCGCTACTACTCCCGCTATTGCGACCCTCTGCTTCTGTCCGCCGGAAAGCCGCATCGGCGAGTGCTTCCTGTATTCCCACATGCCGAGTATCTTCAGGGCTTCCTCCACCCTCTCCCAGATATTGTCGGAGGGGATCCCCATGTTTTCGGGTCCGAAGCCTACATCCTCCTCCACTATGGAGCCTACGATCTGGTTGTCGGGATTCTGGAATATCATGCCGGCCTTCTGACGTATGGTAAGGGTATTGGCCTCATCATCGGTTTTTTTGCCGTCAACAAGGACATACCCTTCCGTAGGGTACAGTATCGCGTTGATATGCTTGGCAAGGGTTGATTTCCCGGAGCCGTTGCCTCCGAGTATCGCTATGAATTCACCCTTTTCCACGGATATCTCCACGTCATCAAGCGCCCTGTTGATCCCGGATACATTTCCGTCCTCATCACGGCGTATATAATCAAAGCTCAGATCATGTGTTTCTACGATAGCCATAATCTATTTATTTTACAATAGATCCTCATATCAATCAACAAACCCGGACTGATACAAGGATCATCCGGGTTTATCTTATTCTTACTTTAAGTGCCTTTTTTCCTGTCTGTTATCAGACGAGCTCTATGAGCACCTGCATAGCGGCATCACCCTTACGGGGACCGATCTTTACGATACGTGTATATCCACCCTTGCGGTCCACATACTTGGGCGCGATCTCATCAAAAAGCTTTGCGGGAAGATCGATCTTCTTTGTATTGTTCTTCCTCTGCGCACCCTCTTCGGGAACCTCGGTCACGGGATAGAGAACCTTGAGCATCTGGCGGCGGGCATGGAGCCTTGAAGGCTTGTCCTTCTTTATCTCCTTCTCGACCTCATCATATACCGTTACCTTCTTGCCGTCCTTCTCTTCCTTGATACGCTTTCCGTCCTTATCCTTACGAGGCTGCTTTACCTTGACGGTCACGGTCTCGTAATTGTCCTTTTCCTTTATTGCAAGGGTTATAAGGCGCTCGGCTATCTTCTGGACCTCTTCGGCACGTGCCTGCGTCGTGACTATCTTCTCCTTGAGTATGAGAGCGGTCACCTGGTTTCTGAGCAGTGCCTTTCTCTGTGACGCTGTCTTCCCTAACTTTCTGTATTCCATGATTATCTCCTTTTCATTTTACCTTTGTATCACCGGGATACACTCATCGGATTTATAACCCCGGCAGGCGGACCTGCAAGCCCTGTGGTATTACATGCAGCCCCTGTGTTTTCTTTATTCCGGTAAGGGCGCTCCTGCCTTAAGCTCGAGTCCCAGATCCTTAAGCTTTTCAAGTACCTCTTCAAGGGATTTTCTTCCGAGGTTCCTCACCTTCATCATCTCATCGGGCGTCTTGTCCGTGAGCTCGGAAACGGTATTTATGCCGGCTCTCTTCAGGCAGTTGTAAGACCTTACCGAAAGCTCCAGCTCATCGATCGACATGCTCATCACATCGACCTTTACATCCTCTTTCTTTGCCGACATTACCTCTGCCCTGCTTGCCGCATCCGAAAGATCCACAAAGAGATTCAGATGCTCGGACAGTACCTTGGCCGCAAGGCTTACCGCATCCTCGGGGCTTAATGCTCCGTTCGTATATACATCAAGCGTGAGCTTGTCAAAGTCTGTCTGCTGTCCTACACGGGTATTCTCTACGCTCATGTTTACACGCTCTACGGGTGTGTAAACCGAATCGATGGAGATGACACCTATCGGAAGCTCAGGGCTCTTGTTCTGCTCTGCTGAGACATAGCCTCTTCCGCTTGAGATCGTAAGCTCAATGTAGAGCTTCGCATCCTTGCCGCTCAGGGTCGCGATATGCTGGTCCTTATTCACGACCTCCACATCCTGATCGCACTGGACATCCGCTCCGGTAACCTCGCCCTCGCCTTCGCACTCGATATATGCCGTCTTGGGCTCATCCGATGAGCTGATGTTGCGTATCGCCAGATTCTTTATATTGAGGATTATCTCGGTGAGATCCTCCTTTACTCCGGGGAGAGTGGAAAACTCGTGCAGCACGCCGTCTACCTTTACATGGCTTACGGCTGTGCCGGGAAGTGACGAGAGCATGATCCTTCTCAAGGAATTGCCGATGGTGATACCATAGCCCCTCTCCAAAGGCGTGCATACAAATCTCGCATACTTTCCGTCCCCTGACGTACCCTGTATCTCAATCTTTGGTTTATCAAATTCGAACAATCGAATACCTCCTGTCTCCGGCTTCGCCGGGAAAGATCACAACTTATTATTTGGAGTATAACTCGACGATAAGCATCTCATCGACGGGAACATCGATCTCTTCCCTTTCGGGGAGCCTCTCCACCGTACCCTTGAAATGCTCAGGATCAGCCAGAAGCCATGCGGGAACTGCGCGTCCCGAAGTAGCTTCGAATATGTCCTTTATATGCTGTGACGATCTCTTGTTCTCTCTGATCTCGATGACATCACCAGGCTTGATGCTGTATGAAGGGATGAATACCGTCTTCCCGTTCACCGAAAAAACCTTGTGGTCAACCATCTGGCGGGCTTCTCTTCTGGTCTTTGCAAAGCCGAGACGGAAGACTACATTGTCAAGCCTTCTCTCGAGCATGATCATAAGATTGGGACCCGTCATCCCCTTCATCCTGTCGGCCTTGTCGTAGTAATTCCTGAAAGGCTTCTCCAGGACACCGTATATGAACTTAGCCTTCTGCTTTTCGCGGAGCTGAGTTCCGTACTCACTTATCTTTCTGCCGGATCTTCTTACCTGTCTGGTTGACTTCTTGTCATAGCCCAGATATACAGGATCAAGACCCAATGATCTGCACCTTTTCAGAACAGGTTCTCTATTAACTGCCATATGTCTTCCTTCCTCCTAATTAAACTCTTCTTCTCTTGGGCGGACGGCATCCGTTGTGCGGAACCGGTGTCACGTCCTTGATACTGGTCACCTGAAGTCCTGCCGCGGCAAGCGCCCTGATAGCTGCTTCTCTGCCTGAACCGGGGCCTTTTACCATTACATCAACTGTCTTCAGACCGTAAGGAAGAGCTGCCTTAACAGCCGTTTCTGCTGCCATCTGAGCCGCATATGGAGTAGATTTCCTTGAACCTCTAAATCCCAGACCGCCGGCACTTGCCCAT
>CACZRA010000238.1 GCA_902783395.1 uncultured Lachnospiraceae bacterium | reverse complement strand
GCAAAGACCGAGGGACTCGAGATAAACGGAAAGAAAGAACTGCTCTCTGTTTCTTCGAGCGGAAAGAATGCAAGCGCGAGGGGGATCATGGGAAAGATAGGAGATGTCATAGAAAACAGCATTCTGAATGTGTCAAATGCCATGTATGGCACGGAGGAAGAGGAGGACATAGGCTTCTATGATGCGAAAACCGTAGGTGATTTTTATCCCGGATACAGTGCTGCCTGGTCTCTTGAGCGTTACAGAAATGAGCTTGATGAAGCCGGTGAGGCAGGCGGGCATGAATTGAGCATGTTTGAAAAGTCCATAGTTGCAAATATTGCGGAGGACGTAATAGTCGGAGTAAAGAAGGATACGGTTGAGATGACCATCCTTATGAAGCTTAAGGGGAGATAAAAAAGGCGGAAGCGGTCTTGAAAGACCGCTTCCTGGAGAGTTAATTGGGGGAGAAATAGTTTTTTAGGATTATTCATTCCTTCAAACTATGACTGTATTATACAGGTCAATTGTGTTCAAATCGTGTTCAACCTATGGAAAAAGTTTGAAAGAAAAGAAGATGTATTAAGCAAATCATTCAGTATAGTTCTCTGTCTTATCACGGGAGCGGTGTGCGGACTTCTGTTGAATGCTCTTATACTGAACAGTCCGCTCCCGCAGATCTTTCCCGGATACAGCGACAGCTTCAGCGGAAAGCTGTTCTCGGTTGACATGATCCCGGGGATTTTCCTCTACTGCCTTCTGGCACCGGTAATTGAAGAGATACTTTTCAGGCGCATAGCATATGACCTGATATATACCTATACAGGATTCCTTCCGGCAGCGCTTGTCTCATCCCTGGTCTTTGCCGCATACCATATGAATATGATCCAGGGGATATATGCGTTTCTTATGGGGATGCTTTTCTGTGCATTATATTACAGGGATCACAGACTTGCTGTCCCGGTCTCGCTCCATATAGGGGCGAATCTTGCCGTATGGCTTTTTTCAAATCTGTTCAATTGACAGTTTCCGCTACATGTACTATAGTGTCTACGTTATCAATGCCAGGGGAGCTTACAGGCTGAGACCCGGAAAAAATGTTCCGGGGACCCTCATTACCTGAACCGGATAATACCGGCGTAGGGAGGCCGTAAAGGTTGTTGTCCGCTTCCCTCCTTGATCCATCTGAAAGGAGGCTTTTTATGTCTGTTTTTATTGCATCGGAAGATGCCGGAAGCTATTTTGAGCTGACTAAGGCCGGGACGGCGGCGGTGATCGTTTGTCTCGTCCTTCTTGTACTGATGACCGCGTATGTTACCGGAGATAATAAGCATATTTCGGTAAGACAGATGGTCTTTTCGGCATCGGCCATTGCCCTGGGCTTTATTCTTTCCTTTATCAAGATATATGACCCGCCGTGGGGAGGCTCCGCGACTCTTTGCTCCATGCTTTTTGTAACGCTTATAGGATACTGGTATGGACCGAGGATCGGTATAATGGCAGCGTTTTCCTACGGTATGCTTCAGTTCATACAGGGCGGGGGAGGATATATGCTCGATCCGCTGCAGGTATGCCTTGACTACTTTGTGGCCTTTGCGGCGCTCGGAACATCGGGATTTTTCTGGAAAAAGAAGAATGCGCTTATAAAGGGGTATATTTTCGCGATCCTTTTGAGAGGAGCTTTTCATTCAATAGGGGGATACCTTTACTGGATGGATTACATGCCTGAGAATTTTCCGCAGAGCCTTGCGGTCATATATCCGATAGTATACAACTATTCCTACATCATAGCTGAGGGAATACTGACGATAGTCATTATCTCTCTTCCTCCGGTAAAGACTGCCCTGGCACGGGTCAAGGTCATGGCTAACGGATAAAAAAAACGGCGGGCAGAGGGGACTTCATCCCCCGGAATGCCCGCCGGTTCTGTTCTTAAGTTTTTCAGCCTACCGCACTGTTGATCGTATCCTGCATAAGCGCATAAGATACTATCCCCAGACCGAAGATACCGAAAATAAGATACAGCATGGCCGAAGACGAAGAGGCCTTGCCCATGTTCTGCTTTATTATGTCCGATCTTTCACCCATCTTGTAAAGCCAGTACCAGGCGTAGATACCGCATGTAAGCAAGGAGAATACAATAACGAGACCGCCGTTTGTGGCGTTTGTCTCGCCGGAAAGACTGTTGATCTCCTCGTTAAGTACATACATCCAGTAAAAGCAGTAGATACCGCAGGTGACAAACGACAGTACTATGCAAAGGGGTATGCTGCGGTTTGTGCCGGTGCCTACGGGAACGGTGTAAGTCTGGTACGGCTGCTGGCTGTAACCCTGCTGGCCATATCCTGCCTGCTGATAGCTGCTGTTCGGCTGGCTATAGTCTGCCTGCTGGTAAGAGCTGTTCTGCTGATCGTAGCCTGTCTGCTGGAAAGAGCTGCTCTGCTGATCGTAGCCTGTCTGCTGGTAAGAACCGTTCTGCTGATCATAGCTTGTCTGCCGGACATCGGTAGTCTGCTGGATTTCAGGCTGTTCGCCTGTGTTGTCGGACGCTGCGACACTTGCACCGCAGTTGGGGCAGAAGGCAGTTCCGTCGGGGATGCTGGCTCCGCAATTTGGACAAAACATATTTTTTCATTCCTCCTTAAAGCTGATAATAACTACAGCTCATAGTATACACTTAAACGATAGCGAAGTACAGAAAAACGTTGTGATTTACATAAATTTCTTTTTCCTTCCTTGAAAAGCTCATTTCCATATCCTGTATTACAGTGAAAACTTGACGGATGCTTTACATAATCTTATAATTTATTGGATTATGTATAAAAATAGGAGAATTGTGCAAAAATGAGCAAAGAACTGGCAAAAACCTATGATCCTAAAGGGATAGAAGACCGTCTCTATGAGAGATGGGTAGAAAAGAAATACTTTCATGCAGAGGTAGACAGATCAAAGAAACCTTTTACTATCGTAATGCCTCCTCCGAATATCACGGGGCAGCTTCATATGGGGCATGCTCTTGATAATACGATGCAGGATATACTCACGAGGTTCAAGAGGATGCAGGGCTGCAACGCGTTGTGGCAGCCGGGGACCGATCATGCAAGTATAGCCACCGAGGTAAGGATAATAAGCACTCTGAAGGAACAGGGGATAACAAAGGAAGACCTCGGACGTGAGAAGTTCCTGGAAAAATGCTGGGACTGGAAAAAGGAGTACGGCGGAAGGATCACAAGCCAGTTAAGGAAGCTCGGTTCATCCTGCGACTGGGACAGGGAAAGGTTTACGATGGACGAGGGCTGCAACAGGGCGGTCAATGAAGTTTTCGTAAGGCTTTATGATAAAGGGCTTATTTACAAAGGACAGAAGATGATCAACTGGTGTCCGGTCTGCCGGACCACGATAAGCGATGCCGAGGTTGAATATCAGAATCAGGCCAGCCATCTCTGGCATATAAAGTATCCGATCATCGGAACCGATGAGTTCCTTGAATTCGCGACGACAAGACCTGAAACCATGCTCGGTGATACTGCTGTCGCGGTTAATCCCGGGGATGACAGATATAAGGGGCTGATCGGAAAGAAGGTGATGCTCCCCATAATGAACAGGGAGCTGCCTGTTGTAGCCGATGATTATGTGGATATGGAGTTCGGGACCGGTGTCGTGAAGATCACTCCCGGTCACGATCCTAACGACTTCGAGGTAGGCAGGAGACATGGTCTTGAGATAATCAATATCCTTAACGATGACGGTACCATCAATGAAAACGGCGGTAAATACAACGGTATGGACCGGTATGAGGCAAGAAAGGCTATAGTAAAAGAACTTGACGAAATGGGTCTTCTTGTAAAGATAGAAGACTATTCGCATGATGTCGGAACCCATGACAGATGCCATACCACAGTGGAGCCTTTGGTAAAG
>CACZRA010000237.1 GCA_902783395.1 uncultured Lachnospiraceae bacterium | reverse complement strand
GGATCTTATCATCCGTCGTATTGCTCTTCCTTGCGAGCTCACGACTGTATCTGTAAATCGTATATACGGTAGCAACCCTGTAGGCTCCTTCCTGCTGGATCGCTTCTATTACGTAATCCTGTATCTCCTCCACTCCGGCTTCATGATCCAGATCCTTCAGCCTCAATCTTACCTTTTCTTCCACAACAGTTATCTGAGAATCAAGCATTCGGTCCTTTTCACGGACCTCATTATTTGCCTTTTTGACCGCCTCAATGATCTTATCGGCATCATAAGTTACTTCCTTGCCGTTTCTCTTGATAATGTTCATTTCTCCCCCCCGTATAGCAAGATGTCCTGTATATCCATGCAGTACAGTTGCGGATCTGGTTTACATATAATCCCGCTGTTTGTGCGAATTAAAGACCATACGGGTCGCGTATGGCCTTCACCGAGCGGAAAACCGCCATATTTAGTAAGCCAAAACTTATTTAACACAACATGTAGATATATATTAACTCTCATTTACAAGATTGTAAAGCAAAAAAAATGTATACATAGTCCGATCCAACGATACGATCAGATACAGTCAGGAAAACCGCCATGATGACAGAGAGGAGCTTTAAGGAGAGTTTATAACTTTTCCTATTGCTTCACTCCACGTTTTTATCAGTTTATCAACACTCCACGCAGCATTTGCCGGGCTGGTGGATGGTAAGCAGACTGCTTTGATCCCTGTTTTCGGTTCAATATATTTCTTATAATACTTCTCTGCTGTTTTCCCGTTAACAAATACGCCGCGGATCCCGGCTTGCTTCAGGATCACGGAAATGTCATTTGTAACTACATTCTCAATACTTGAATCGGATGACCCCTCAATATCGCAGGACTCTATCACATCCCACAAGGCAACATGGTATTTCCTGAGAAACGCTTTCTTATCGGGAAGCGTTTCAGGCCTGTCCGAATCAAAAACCGAGGAGAGCACCTTCCAGAAGCGATTTTGCGGATGTCCGTAAAAAAACTTCTGCTCACGGGATTTCACTGAAGGAAAACTGCCCAGGATCAGGATGAGTGAATTCTTATCATAAAACGGAGGGATCGGATGTGTTATATGATTCAACATTAAGAGTAACTGCTTTCGATCAGGTGTTGCTCACTCGCTGTAAAAGCGCAACTACTTCAACATGGCTCGTATGGCAAAACTGGTCAACCGCCGCAAAGCGCTCAAGAGTGAAGCCCGCTGCCAGAAACACCTTGATATCTCTGGCCTGGGTCGCCGGATCACAGGCAATATATACTATGCGGGAAGGTCCGGCTTTAACAATGGCGTCAAGCGCGGCTCTTTCCATACCGGATCTGGGCGGATCAAGCACAACGACATCAGCCGAAGGATCCTTTATCTCCGGCATATGATCCTCCACAGCCGCGGCAGTGAAGTCGACAATTGATATTCCGTTTATCTGTGCATTAAACTTTGCATCCTCTATCGCTTTTTCTGAGATCTCCACTCCCGTTACATGTCCTGCACTTCCTGCAAAAAACAAAGAGATCGTTCCTATACCGCAGCAAAGATCATATACTCTCTCACCGCCTGTAAGCGCTGCATATTCCATCGCTTTTTCATAGATCCGGACCGCCTGTTCCGTGTTTACCTGATAGAATGAAGAGGGTGAAAGCCTGAAGCTCAGATCCTTCATACGGTCCATAATGTATCCGGGACCATAAACGGTCTTATATTCTTTCCCGAGGATCACATTTGTCCTGTCAGGGTTTTCGTTGATCACTATAGTCTTCAGCCCCGCTATACCGTCCATCGCATCTGTCAGCAGTCTGCAGAGTCTGTCATCAAATATTTCAAAGCTCCTTACCACCGGTATGATCATAAGCTCACCCGTAGCAAAACCCTTCCGTATCAGCAGATGCCTCACGCAGCCCGCATTCTCTGTTTCATCATATGGCTCGATACGGTTCTCCTCACAAAAACCAAGGAAGATCCTGAGGATGGATGAAAACTCGGGCGGATTAAGGTAACAGTCCTTCGCCTCCACTATATGATGTGTCCTTCCCGCATAGAATCCAGACACTATACGTCCCTGCTTATCTCTTCCTATGGGATACTGGGCTTTATTCCGGTATCTCCACGGATTTGCCATCCCTACAGGTGCTTCATGCGCTTTATCCAGTACCTTTGCCGGAATGCCGCCTATGCGGAGCAGGCTGTTGTATACCTTATCGTCCTTATAGGCAAGCTGCTTATCGTAGCTCAGCTCCTGCAGGGTACACCCGCCGCAGGGTCTTGCCATTTCGCATCTCGGCACCACCCTGTCACCGGAAGGTTCATCGACCGATATCAGCCTTGCGAATGCCATTCCCTTCTTTATCTTTGTCAGCTTCGCGGTAACTACATCACCCGGCAGGGCATCCTTTATAAAAATCGGATATCCGTCTGTTTTTGCTATGCCCGCTCCCTCTGAAGAAAGGGCCCCAGTTTCGAGCCCTCTCAATACATCATTTTTTCTGAATTCTTTTTCAGGATCCATCAGTTTTGCCGGCCTCCTGTGTCCATTCGGAAGTTCTTCTAATATTTGCCCCAAGCGGTCTGTTCATCCCAAGCCACTTGTCTCTCTCCTTACCTCCTGTTGCCTCGATAAAGGTTTCGATTTTGGCATCGGTATTATCGGCCATGTGCAGGGCATAAGCCTCTATCAGCTCCGGGGTCTTCGGCGAACCGAATTCCAGTTCTCCGTGATGCGCGAGAATACAATGCTGCAGCTCTGACAGGAGTCTGGGCGGAAAGCCTTCGATCCCCCCTGCTCTGGAGGCTATCATCTCCGCACCCATATAGATATGCCCGAGGAGCTGTCCGTCATCGGTATAATCGTTTTCAGGAAATCTGGACAGTTCCCGGACCTTCCCTATGTCGTGCAGCATAGCAGCTGAGATAAGAAGGTCATGATCCAGCCCCGCATACGCCTTTGTGTAAAATTTGCATAGCCTGGTCACTGCCAGCGTATGCTGCATAAGTCCTCCCACAAAGCTGTGATGAACCGTCTTTGCCGCCGAGCATTTTCTGAAATCCTCAATGAATTCTTCATCTTCTACAAAAAAACTCTTCAAAAGGCTGTTCAGATACGGATTCTTTACCGTATCGACGACATTCTTCAGCTGGTTATACATTCCGTCATTGTCAAACGGAGACATCGGCAGATAATCCGAAGGAATATATTCATTATCCTCCGCCCTCCTGAGCCTTCTGATATTGATCTGAATGGCACCGTTAAATACGGTCACATCCCCGGAAACATGGATGTAATCCAGTTCGTCAAAATCACCTATTCCCTCGGAATTGGGGTCCCATATCTTGGCATCCGTATTCGCAGTCTTATCCATAAGGGTAAGGCTCATGTATTCCTTCCCGTTTTTTGTCATCAGAGTTGCCGCTTTTTTGCAAAGATATACCGCTGATACCCGGTCTCCGTCCTTCAGCTCGTTAAGATAAGTCATCTCAATATCCTTTCAAAATGAATCCTGGATCATCTAATTTGTTTCAAATTTGTATCCGATCCCCCATACCGTCGCTATGCGCCACGAATCGTGATCGTTGATCTTTTCCCTGAGTCTTTTGATATGAACATCGACCGTCCGTGTATCTCCGATATATTCATATCCCCATATATGATCAAGCAGCTGTTCCCTTGTAAACACCTGGTTAGGTGATGCCGCAAGGAAATAAAGCAGTTCCAGCTCCTTAGGGGGCATATCTATGGTCTGGCCGTTATAAATAACGGAATAATTCGTAAGATTTATCGAAAGATCCGGATAATCTACCTTCTTTACGGCCGATGTTTCGGGCTTTTCCTGTACTATCGGTCTGTATCTGCGAAGGACTGCCTTCACTCTTGCAACCAGTTCTTTTGAATCAAAGGGCTTTTCCATGTAATCATCAGCCCCCAGCTCCAATCCCAAAACCTTATCAAAAACTTCTCCCTTTGCCGACAGCATGATTATAGGGGTCTGGCTTTTTGCCCTGACTTCCCTGCACACCTGATACCCGTCAATACCGGGCAGCATAAGATCGAGAAGTATAAGATCCGGCTCAAATCGTTCAAATCCCTGCAAAGCAGCTTCCCCGTCGTGAACTATCTGCGTGTCAAAGCATTCTTTGGTCAGATAAAGAGATATTAGCTCTGCTATGTTTTCATCATCATCCACGATGAGGATTTTCTGTTTATTTGACATACGCCACCCCTGACATCTACTGCTGTTTTAATTTCACTATGGTTACTCCGGCATCGCCTTCACCGTACTCTCCCTGACGAAAGGATTTTACGTATTTTATCTTCTTAAGCTCACGCTGTACGGCATCCCTCAGCTTTCCGGTTCCCTTGCCGTGTACTATCCTTACCTCTCCCAGATGCGACATATACGCGTCATCAAGATATTCCCAGAGCCTCGCAAGCCCGTCATCAACGGTAAGTCCGATAATGTTCAGTTCCGGCGATATCGTCTGGGCATGAGACAGTCCGCGCATCCCCGAAGCTCTTTTCTTATCCTTCGCGGGCACCTCTGTCTCAGCAGGGACCAGATCACTGATATTTGTCTTGTAATTCATTATACCACACTGTACGGATACATTTCCCTTTCCGTCAGGCAGTGCGGCTATAGTTCCCTTAAATCCCGTAGACGCTATCTCGACTCCCATTCCGACCGTGATCTCACCGGCTTCCATCCCGATATGCTCAGTCTTATCCTTTTGGCGGACATCCTGTCTTTCTATGCCGCGTCGCAGCATAGCCCTGTCTGCTTCAAGCTTTTTTACCCCTTCCCGATCAGCCGATTTACCGTATTTATTAATATCTCTCAATACGGCATCCGCCTGGAGCTTGGCATCCTGCAGGATATCTGCCGCCTCCTTTTTCGCCTTACCTATGATCCGGTCATGCTCCCTGCGAAGCTTTTCCTTTGTATCATCAAGCTCCTTTCTCAATGATGCCGCTTCGTTTCTTTCACTGTCGGCTTCATTCTGAAGCTTCTCAAGCTCCTGCCTCGCATCATCCAGTTTTCCTACGACCGATTCAAATTCCCGGTCAGTCTCATCCATCCGTCTTTCCGCTTCTTCTATGATATATCCGGGAAGACCGAGCTTTTTTGATATGGCAAAAGCATTGCTCTTACCCGGGATCCCTATAAGAAGATGATAAGTCGGTGACAGCGTCTCCACGTCAAATTCACAGCTTGCATTTTCTATTCCGGGCGTATCAAGAGCAAAAAGCTTAAGCTCTGAATAATGTGTGGTAGCCATCGCCCTTATTCCCCTGACATGAAGGAAGTTGAGTATCGATATGGCCAGAGCGGCCCCCTCCTCAGGATCCGTACCGGCTCCCAGTTCATCAAAAAGGCATAACGAATCTCTGTCGCACTTCTTCAGTATTTCTACGATATTTGCCATGTGTGATGAGAAGGTCGAAAGCGACTGTTCTATACTCTGTTCATCACCGATATCCGCGTAGATCTCGCGGAAAAAACCGATCCTCGATCCCTCGGATGCCGGTATGAAAAGACCTGAAAGACCCATAAGGGTAAGAAGTCCGGCTGTTTTAAGCGTCACTGTCTTGCCGCCGGTATTGGGTCCGGTTATTATGAGCTGATCAAATTCCCGGCCGAGATAAATATTCACCGGAACGACCTTCTCCTCATCTATAAGCGGATGCCTGGCCTCCTTCAGGTCAAATGACAGATCCTCAGCAAATTCCGGTCTGAATGCTTTCATATCGAGAGCAAGCTTCGCGCAGGCAAATAAATGATCCAGCCCCGTGATTATATCCAGATCGGCAATGATCTGTCCGCTGCCTTCCGATATCCTTGCCGACAGTTCTCCCAAAATGACCTGTATTTCCTGTTTTTCGGAAATCTGAAGCTCCCTTATTTCATTATTCAGTCTTACCGCGGAAGCGGGCTCTATGAAAACGGTCGATCCCGTAGATGAGGTATCATGCACCATCCCCGGCACCTGATTCTTGTGTTCAGCCTTTACCGGGATCACAAATCTTCCTCCGCGCTGTGTTACCACAGGCTCCATAAGATATGCGGAATATGCCCCCTGAACCATGGAGGCAAGCTCCGAACGGATACGGTCCTGCGTGTTCCTGATCCCCCGTCTGATCCCCTTCAGAGTCCCCGAAGCGTCATCCGCTATCTCATCCTCCGAAAGGATACAGCGGCGTATTTCCTTCGCCGTGTCATTAAGCGGCACCAGACAGTCAAAATCATCAAACAGAGAATCCGGATTCGAGTCAAAACGGTCCTTTGTCCCGTATGCCTTAATGCCTGCTATGGTCTCAAGAGTAGCGGCTATATCCATAAGCTCCCCTGCAGTCAGCGTAAATTCCCGCTCTGTAGAAAGTACAGATGCCCTGACATTCCTTATCCCGCCGAAGGACACCGCACCGTCCTTGAATATCCTGTCTATCGCATCGGATACACGCAAAAGCCTGTGTTCTATGTCCGCCTTTGAAGACATGGGCAGCGTCCCACGGCAGAGCTCTCTCGCTTCTTCCGATGCCGCCCTCTCCTCAAGCATTTCAATAATCTTATAATATTCAAGTTTTTCGATAACTTTTTTATTCATGTTTGTTGTATAATGTAGTGGTACTTTCCGACCTAAATTTTATACTATCTCAGTGTATTTGGAAATATACTAAAGTGGCATCTGATTTTATTAAAGAAAAGATAAAAGACAGACCTGTAGACAAGAAAAAAGTCGCAAAAAGGATCGGAATGACCGTACTGATAGCGGTCATATTCGGTGTCGTGTCGGCTTTTACGTTCACGTTTGTCTATGCCCGCATCTCCCCCGACAAAAGAAACGCCATAAAAGAAGTCAGCCTTTCCGGCTCTGAACCGGAGGCTGATACAGCCGGTACACCGTCAGATGATGCAGCCGATATTTCCCTGTCAGACGATGATACCGTCTCACAAAACGATACCCCCGAACCGGAACCGGCCGATACCGAGGTATCACGTCCCTCCTCGATCATAAACAACATCACAAACAATGTCGACATGACACCCGAAAGCTATCAGAAGCTTTGCCATTCCGTTCATGATGTGGCTGAGAACGCGGCAAGATCTCTTGTTATCATTAATGCTACGACCACTGACACGGACTGGTTCGAAAATCCCTATCAAAACGGCAGCACCTCAACAGGTCTTATCATAGCGGATAACGGCAGACAGCTTTTAGTGCTTACAGACAGCAGCGCTACAAAGGGTGCGGAACAGATATCCGTCGTATTTCCTGACGGTACAGACGCCGAAGCAGAAGTAATAAATACCGACTCCGATACCTCTCTCCAGATAATCGCAGTCGAGTTATCGGATATTAGTGATGAGACCATGAAAAGGATACAGTACGCCAGTCTTGGATCATCAACATACTCATCTACCGTCGGCACTCCGGTGGTAGCGATAGGAGCTCCGATCGGCATTCTGCCCTCCGAGGCATACGGTTTCATCACATCCATGTCTCAGGAAAAGGAAATGAGCGATTTCAACGTTCACCTTCTGACGACTGACATACAGGGCTCGGAAAATGCTTCGGGTGTGATAATAGATTACAGCGGGAAGGTTCTCGGCATCATAACCACCGCCTACAAGGACAGCAATATAGAAAAAATGATAACGACTTTTTCGATCTCGGATATAAAGGATATAATAGAAAATCTCGCCAACGGTAAAGAACGGACGTACATGGGGATCATAGGAACAAGTGTCACAAGGGATGCCGCAGATGCCTACAATATGCCTGTCGGTGCTTATGTGATCAATGTCGATCCCGACTCTCCCGCGATGGCCGCAGGTATACAGAGCGGCGATGTGATAACCAAGATCGGCACCGAATCCGTTACGGACTATAATGATTACTCGAGGATAATCTCAGAGCTTACAGCCGGAGTGGATACGGTAGTCACGGTCCAGCGCTATTCAAGGGGCAGTTACACGGAGCTCACCTTTGAAGCTGAGCTTTCTAAAAAATGAAGCTCCACCGCACCCTTTATCTTAAACTGATTTCCGCGTATCTGATCTTCTTCCTTTTATCTTTTGTCATGATATCGGCGATAAACAGCCGGATGATTCTTAATGATCTGACCCGCACAAGAGCCGAATCCCTTTACAGAGAAAGCCGTCTGGTCGCGACGACCTACGGAAACAAGATATACAGCGGCGGGCCTGCAAGGGAGGATGCACTTGAACAGCTTATGGCGATCGACACCTATATATCCGCCGAGATCCGTATCATTGATCCAAACGGAAGACAGATCCTGGACAGCCGTTCCTATGACGAGCCTGTTTTTGAAGATTTTAATCCGGGGGATATTGGTTCTTACTATCTGGTAAGTGATTTTTACGGTACCTATGATGAAGATTATCTTTCAGTTTTTTATCCCATTACCAACAGGTACAGCGTAAGAGGCTATGTCGTCATTCAGATGCCCATGTCCGATCTGTACGCTTCCCGCGACAGGCTGCTTAATATCTCTTATCTCACCATGCTTTTCATGTATCTTCTGTCGCTTCTGGTTCTTGTCGCTTTCTCATTTGCCGTGTATACGCCTATACGCCGGATAACCACAGCTGCCGAAGAGTATGCCAAGGGACACTATGACTATGATCCGGATGTACACGGAAGAGATGAGATAGGATACCTTGCCGGCACGCTTTATTACATGGCATCCGAGATCGGAAGGTCAGAGGATAACCAGAGAAAATTCATAGCAAACGTTTCTCATGATTTCAGATCCCCGCTCACCTCGATCAAAGGGTATCTGACCGCCATGCACGACGGCACCATCCCTCCCGAGATGTACGAAAAATATCTTCAGGTAGTCCTCAACGAAACCGAACGCCTTACCAAGCTTACAAACGGTCTGCTGGAGCTCAACTCACTGAACAACAAGGGAATGGTCCTTTCAATATCCGATTTCGATATAAATTCCGTGATCCGTCAGATATGCGAAACCTTTGATGTACTCTGCAGGGAAAAAAAGATATCAATAGAGCTTATACTGTCCGGAGAACGGCTTTTCGTTTCCGGAGACATGGGCAAGATACAGCAGGTTGTCGCAAATCTTGTGGATAATGCGATCAAGTTTTCTCATACCAATTCCATAATAAAGATTGAAACCACCGAAAAGGGTGAAAGAGTATTTGTCTCGGTGAAGGACAGCGGTATCGGCATTCCGGCGGATGCACAAAAGCTCGTTTTCGACCGTTTCTACAAAACCGACCTGTCCAGAGGAAAGGACAAGAAAGGTACAGGTCTCGGGCTCGCTATCACCAAAGAGATCATTCAGGCACACGATCAGAATATTAACGTTATCTCCACAGAGGGTGTCGGATCTGAATTTATCTTCACCTTATCGAAATCAAAAAACGAACCGAATCTTTAAGATCAATGCCGGTGACCGGGATCGAACCGGTACGGGTATCACTACCCACGGGATTTTAAGTCCCGGGCGTCTGCCAGTTCCGCCACACCGGCGCATCCAAAAATATATCATAGGATCCGGCAGACATCAAGTCCTTCGGATCCATATCTGCAAGGATCATCTGGGGATCTCCCCTCTCAGTATGATCGCACCATGCGGTGGAAGTTCAACATGAAGCCTGCCCGCCACCACATCTATCTCTACCGGCTCCGTAGTATGCCCCGTCTTGTCGGTCTGTATGAGTCTTTTCACATAACAGGTCCTGGGAAGTCCGGTTTCCCATACGGACATAGCCTTTTCCACCGTATGATCGTTATTATTCACCGCTATGATAGAAACCGCACTTAAGGTGATCCTTGCGTAAGAAAGGTACGCATAGTCACTGACAAGCCGCATGACCGATCCCGTACGCAATTCCCTGTTCTCCCCGTGTATCCTGATAAGAGCCCTGTGAAAATCAATGAGCTCGGTATCCTCCTCACCCCAGGGAAAGGTCCTACGGTTATCAGGATCGGTGAATCCCACCATTCCCGCCTCATCCCCGTAATATATCGTAGGATTTCCCGGCCATGTGAACTGAATAAGGACCGCCTCCCTGAACACGGATTTATCTATGTTTTTTGACGCCATTTCCGCTCCTAGGCTTGACGCTCTCCCCGCTATATGGTTCGTTCTTGTCAGGAACCTGCTGTGGTCGTGATTTGAAAGCTCATTCATCGCAATAGAGATGGAAGGCTCCGTAAAATTCATATACGCCTGATCCATCGCGTTCCAGAAGGCATCCGTATTACCCAGCATGTTCGGTCTGAAATCGTCAGAATGCTTCTCCTCCCCTGTTAAAAACCAGGTTACAGGCTCCATGAACGCATCATAATTCATTACGGAATCCCACTCGTTCCCCTTAAGCCATGCATACGGCTCCCCATAATGCTCGGCTATTATTATAGCTTCGGGGTTTGCCCGCTTAACGGCCTTTCTGAATTTCTGCCAGAATTCATGGTTAAAATCTGCCGAGTGTCCGAGGTCAGCGGCAACATCCAGTCTCCATCCGTCACAGTTGTAGGGCGGAGATACCCATTTTTCCGCAATCATAAGGATATACTCCTGCAGCCTCTGTGATTCCTCGTAATTCAGCTTGGGAAGTGGGTCATGCCCCCACCAGCCGTCATAGGTATGATTGTACGGCCATCCCATATCGGAATTATTATGGAACTTGAAGAATGAATAATACGGGCTGTCCTTTGATATATACGCGCCGTTCTCATAACCCTCCTGGCCCTCGTATATTCTCTCCCTGTCCAGCCACTTATTGAAGGATCCACAGTGATTGAACACGCCGTCAATGATGACCCTGATGCCCATGGCATGGCATCTTGATACCAGGTCGGCAAAAAGCTGATTTGATGCCTCAAGATTCGCTTTATTTGTCACCCTGTCAATATAGCGGGTCGCCTTTTTATTATCCTGCTCTCCGTCCGGCAGGAGTGCTCCCGTGTCCGAAACTATCCTTCCGAAATGCGGATCTATATAATCATAATCCTGGATATCATAACCGTGGTTTGAAGGAGAAACGAACAGAGGATTGAAATATATACAGTCTATACCCAGGCTCTTGAGATAAGGAAGCTTCTCAATGACTCCCGCCAGATCACCGCCGTAAAAATGTCCCACATCCATATTATAAGGCAGCTCTTCCCAGCTCTTCGCTTTCCGGGTATGATTTCCTATATAACAGTATTCATTATCCAGCACATCATTAGTCGGATCCCCGTTTCTGAAACGGTCGACATATATCTGGTACATGACACAGTTTTTTGCCCATTTCGGCTCCTTGAATCCCGGTATAAGCCTGAAATCATAGTATTCCTGCTCATCCCTTACCACGCCGCGCCTGTCATAATAGGCTCCCTGCCTGCCGCTTTCTATATAGAAATGCCAGTTCACGGGAGAATTATCAAGCTCTATCTCAGTCTCGTAAAAATCAAACACGCCGGCGGAATAAGCCCTTGTCATAAGCTGTCTCTCATTGTTTATGCACAGAAAAACATGCGTGGCATTCTTCTTCCCTGTCCTGAACCGTATCCTTACTATCGAATAAGGCTCCGGTTCCAAAGGGGATACATAGTCCTCTGTCACATCGGAGAAAAAGGCTCTTGTCTGCATCGTAGGTCTCATAGTCAGCATGTAAAGCCTTTTCATTTCCTTTTCGGACAGTCCGTTTATCCAGTCATAGGTCTGCAAAACTGTTCACCTCATGAATTACTGTAATAATCTGACGTATGTGGAATCTCCGTCCTTCGTCAGCTGAAGGCTGTCGAACTGTTCCAGAAATTTCGACAGCTTTCCCGCCCCGTAGTTTCTTGTATCAAAATCAGGATATCTTCGGATAAGTGAATTACCGAGAGTTCCGATATACATCCCGTTATCCTCGTCTCCGTTTGCCTCGATGATGGATATTATCGCACTCTCTATGGTATCAAGGTCCGTCGAAGCCTCTGCAGCGGAATCCGCGCTCTCTGAATACTCGTCATCATAATCCTTTTTCTTACCGGATTTCCCGGACTTCTTTTTCTGTCCCTTCTTTGCATTGCGCTCCTTATTTGCTTCCTTGTAAAGAAGATCCAGTACCTTGAAATAATCACAGGCATTTCTTAATGCTACCGGGGTCTTGGACTCTCCCATGCCTATGACAACCTTGCCTTCCTCCTTAAGAGTTGCGGCAAGCCTCGTAAAATCCGAGTCGCTGGATACCAGGATAAATCCGTCCACATTGTTGCGGTAAAGTATGTTCATCGCGTCTATTATCAATGCCGAATCAGATGAATTTTTGCCGAAGGTATTATTGAACTGCTGCATGGGGATGATGGAATAATCAAGAAGCTTTCCGCGCCAGGTGCTTGAGCTTTGCCTCGTCCAGTCTCCGTATGCGCGTTTTATGGTGATATTACCGTAGTTACTCGCTTCATTCATAATAAGCTCGATATACTTGGGTGCAATATTCTCTATATCGATAAGAACAGCAAACCTTTTTTCCTCCGCCATAAATCTCCTCCGCGAGTCAAGATATAGTATAGTTTGTCAGACAAACACGCTACATATCATAACATACAGACTCAAAAATCGCAAAATCAAAGAGCCGCTCCCGCAGTGAGCAGCCCTTTGATCGTATAGATTATTTACCTGCGATCAGCTGAAATATCTGTTCAGCAATCCATAGAATCCCTTTCCGTGTCTTGCCTCATCACGCGCCATCTCATGAATGGAATCATGGAGCGCATCAAGATTGAGCTCCTTACACTTCTTTGCAAGGGCAGTCTTACCATTCGTCGCGCCGTTTTCAGCCTCTGCCCTGACTTTAAGGTTTTCCTTCGTAGATGCCGACACTACCTCTCCGAGCATCTCCGCATACCTTGAAGCATGATCTGCTTCTTCCAGCGCAGCCTGCCTGTAGAAGGCTCCGACCTCGGGATAGCCCTCACGGATCGCCTGACGGCTCATTGCAAGGTACATACCTACCTCAGAACATTCTCCCATAAACTCAGCCTTAAGCTGTTCCTTTATATCATCCGGAACATCCTTGGCTACGCCTATAACATGCTCGGAATCCCAGCGAACCTCTCCACTCTGCTTCTCAAACTTTGCTGCCTTAGCATGGCATACCGGACACTCTTCCGGCGGCTCATCGCCTTCATGTACGTACCCGCATACCTGACATACCCATTTCATAATCTCTTCTCCTTTCAATGAATATTTATCGGTAAGAAAGATTATATCACAATTTCCTTTCCTCAAAAAGACTCCCGGATCAATTATCCGGGAGTCTTTGATATCACTGTGTCTTACAGACTTACTTTACGATGGAAGCAACTCTTCCTGATCCTACTGTACGTCCGCCTTCTCTGATAGCGAAGGTAAGACCCTGCTCCATAGCGATGGGATGAAT
>CACZRA010000236.1 GCA_902783395.1 uncultured Lachnospiraceae bacterium | reverse complement strand
GCGAGAAGGATTTTGAGGAATTCTATACCGATGAAGAAAAACTCGACATGGACCGGTTTGAGTCCATTGGCATAATTAAGAACGATCCGGTCTATGATAACGGAAAGCTTGAATACTTTGCATCACGTATAGAAACGATGAGGGCAGAGGGTAGATGGACCAGATCAGAGCTTATTGATCTTTTTAATGAGATGATACCGAACTTTAACCATAAAGAAACCGGGAAATTCCTCGATGGCAGGATGTAAGCTCAAAGACAAAAAGATTATTATATATGCGCTGTCCTTCCTGATACCGTTTATTCTGGTTCAGTTCTTTTTTGCTTTGTGCGGAATATACCCATACGGCCCCTCGTCCATGCTGACCGGTGATATGGATGTTGAGTTTGTCAACTTCTTCAGCTATTTCATCAATACGTTTAAAACAAAAAATGATCTTTCCTATATGCTTGCAAAGACGCTGGGAGGAGATTTTCCGGGACTGGCGGCCTTCCAGCTTCATGATCCGCTGCTTTTTCTGCTTTTCTTCTTTCCCGGGGATAAGGTGGCATACGGGATAGAGTTTGTGTTCTCTGTCCAGATATCTCTTGCGGGACTTTTCATGTCAGTCCTTCTAAACGAGAGATACAAAAGATCGTGGATGTCCCTGCTGTTCTCGACAGCGTATGCTTTTATGGCATTTTTCTTCGGATATTTTGTTTTGATGATATATTTCACATGTATAGCGCTTCTGCCTCTGGTTATCTTCTTTCTTTTAGAGTATATGGACGGGAAGAGGAGCAGCGTGCCGCTTGTGACAGTAAGCGCGATCCATATATACATTAATTATCATATGGGATTTATGCTGGTCATATTTTTGACACTGGTTTATATTTCGAGAGTAATAGCTGATACGAAGTATGCAAAGAAGCTCGGGGGATTTGTTCTTGCGGGGATAACGGTGCTTCTTATAGACGGATTCTTTCTTATCAGAACCGGACTCTCGCTTATCGGTGAGAAGACAACGGATACGGCAAATTACGGATTCTTCAGAAATTTTCCCATGAACCAGCTTTTTGCAAATCTCTTTTCGGGAAGTACGAGAAATCAGCTCATGCCGCTGATGCACTGCTCGATAGCAGCTCTTTTCTTTGCTCTCATCTATTTTATTTCAAAGGAATATGATATCAGGGAAAAGCTTGCGAATCTGTTCCTTATTGCAGTCGTATGTGTGAGTCTGTGGATAAACACGTTTGATTCGGTGTGGCACGGGT
Organism: uncultured Lachnospiraceae bacterium; assembly: GCA_902783395.1. GTDB lineage: Bacteria > Bacillota > Clostridia > Lachnospirales > Lachnospiraceae > NK4A144. Next base: position 1,044 of record CACZRA010000236.1, on the reverse strand, counting down.
TCAACAATCCGGAGGAGTTTTACTTCAGGTATGCATACCTGGTGAGTTTTATCCTTGTGGTGCTTGGATACAAAGGATTCGTGGCATTTGTGGGAGAAACGGCCGGAAGAGAGAGCCTGATAAAGGCTGTTGCAGTGACAGGGATTATTATCGTTTACATGGTATGGCTGATATTGTCAAATAATGCATATTTTGACAGGGAGAGGCAGGTAATAAATGCTGTTCTGGTATTCGCGGTAGCTCTGGGGGCATTCATGATCTGCTTCGGCAATAATGAAAAGCTCCGGCTCGCGGGTTTTATCGTGCTGGCAGCAGTTACAATACCCGATATGCTCTATGATGCAAAAACCTCCTATATAAAGCTAAATGCCAATGACGGTGTGCTTCCGGAAATGGAAAGGTTCGTGGGTGACTATCAGAGGATAGGAGAGGCCGTAAACTATATAAAGAAATCTGACAATGGTTTTTATCGCATAGAAAAGGACTTTGACAGGGCGGTGAATGATGCGGCGCTTTTTGATTATATCAGTCTTTCGCATGACAGCTCCTGTGAAAAGGATGTGATATGCGATTATCTCATTAATTACGGCTTCACACGCATGCCGTACTACACCTTCTATAACGGCGGAAGTACGAGCTTTGCCGATGCGGTGCTCGGAGTAAAATATCTGATATCCGAAGCCTGGGATTTTTACAAGCCGTACGAGTATTTGTCCGAGGAGGGAGGATATGCCGTTTACAGGGATCAATATGCGCTTCCCATGGCATATACGGGACCTGAAAAACTGGAGAGCTTTTCTTTTGATCCGGATGACAATACCTTTGAAAAGCAGAATAAGCTTGCTGAATGCTGGGATTACGGAGATGATAAGGTATATATCAGGGCGGACAGCACCTATACTACGGAAGGGGCAGAGGAGCCTGAAAAGGGACGCTTTGTAAAGACGGAGGATGATGCCTTTATAATCTACAATATCAGGATCACAGAGAAAATGCCTCTGTATCTGTATTTCAGAGCTCCCCATCTGCAGAGCGGAGAGGTTT
>CACZRA010000235.1 GCA_902783395.1 uncultured Lachnospiraceae bacterium | reverse complement strand
GTTTTTCCTTGTTGTCGCGGATTATAATCCGGACGCAAAGCGGTTCTATGAAAGAAACGGCTATCAGCAAGTTGGGGAAATTCCAAATCTGTACCGTTCCGGAATCACGGAATATCTAATGGCAAAGAACCTGATAAAGTGATGCGTGTCTCGCAGTTCAATCGAGATTTGTATAAAACCTAATTGTTCCAAAAAGATACTGCGAAAACTGTCGCATTGGATACAGCATTATATTAATCCTGATTACTATACAAATTCCCGATTTGTTGAGTAGATTGTATTCCAGTTAAATGTACGAAGGATCAAGGTTTATAGAGGGAGGAATATATAGTTGGTAGGAATATATCTAAGTGGAACCGGGAACACAAAACACTGCGTGGAAAAAATGGCAAAGTTGATCGACAATGATGCAAAATGCTATCCGTTAGAGCATCCTCAGATAATAGATATACTGAATACACAGGATACAGTTTTTTTAGGTTATCCAACACAGTTTTCCAATGCTCCGTTTATGGTGCGTGATTTCATTAATAGAAATGCTTCACTATGGAATGGGAAAAAGGTTTTTCTGATCAATACGATGGGGCTTTTTAGTGGCGATGGTACAGGATGTTCTGCAAGAATATTGAAAAGATACGGGGCTGAAATTCTTGGAGGCATACAGGTTAAAATGCCTGATTCTGTTTGTGACAGCAAACTGTTGAAAAAAAGTCTCGAAGATAATAAACGGATTATCAAGGAAGCTGACGAACGTATTGAGAGAGTGGCAGTACAGATCAAAGAAGGGAATTTTCCCAGGGAAGGTCTGACATTTATAGCACATATTAAAGGGCTGTTTGGACAAAGATTATGGTTTTATCGAAAAACGACAGGGTACAGCGATAAACTGAAGATAGGGGATGCATGTGTTGGCTGTGGTTTATGCAGCGAAGAATGTCCTATGAATAATATCCAAATGGATGGCAAAAAAGCGGTTCCAGGGAATCAATGCACCATGTGCTATCGCTGCATAAGCTTATGTCCTCGAAAGGCAATTACTCTTTTGGGAGATACTGTACAGGAGCAATGCAGGTTTGAGAAATATACTCAATGAATCACATTTTTTGAGCAGTTATATTTGGAATTTAATAAAAAACGAGAGCGCCGAAACTCCGTTCTTTTCAGTATTTCAGAGGTTGGTGATTTGTTCGAATCTAGTCACTCCGACTGGAGAATCCGCAGAATCAGCGGATTTTCTTTTTGCCTCCAAGGTGCAGATAAGGTGCAAGCCCCAAAAAAGGGACTTGTGCGGACAACAAGTTAATCACATAATTCAAAGAAAGGAAAAAGATAATAAAAAATAATGCGTACGGCTCCTTTTAGATAGACAAGTGCTGATATGGTATAATCAGTTATTGTTATCACAATTAAGGGAGGGAGAAATGAAAGAGAAAAATGAAATTATAAATGACAGGATTGGCAGCAGGCCTGATCCTTTAGGGAGGTGGGAGTGTATCTTCGACTGAAGCAGTCACAGAAGATACCACCGAGGAAACCACAGAAGAAAAAATGTGCCGGCGGACTGTCTATGACGGGATTATCGCGACAAACGGGATGATATAAGAATTGGAATCAGTATGAAATCCGGCATATCATTTTCGCAGGTGTTTTGATAAACTATACTCTGAACGGGCTACGCCGAGGCTTTTGGAAATGTGCTATCAGGTGAGCAGGCAAGCATTTGGTACAGTTATTTAAGAAACGCTATACTAGTGGTTTTAGTTTTTAGGAGTCAGGTTTATGAGATACAGAATGAGATATGTCTGTATACTGGCAATGATAATGACTGCAGCACTGGTCATGGGTGATGCATAGTCAGGGAGGTAAGGCAGATGAGGGGAAAGATCATAAATATTATATTGCTGGCTGCAACGGTATGTCTTACAGCCTGCGGCGCATCTTCCGCTGAAGTAAAAACGGGAGAGAATGCAGCACAGACGGATGATGCACAGGCGGACGGCGGGGAGCTCCGAGGTGCGCTGAATGCGGACATAACGACAATGGACGTTCATAAGACCAGTAATGATTACATAGTGCCGATGAACATATATGACACGTTGTTTACGATAAGGAAAAAGGATGACGGATCCACGGAGATCGTAAACAGTCTTGCAGAATCATACGATATTTCAGAGGATGGGAAAACCTATCACTTTACTCTGCGTGACGGGGTCGTTTTCTCTGACGGTACTCCGCTTACCGCGCAGGACGTGAAGTTTACCTTCGAGCGGATTCTTACCATTCCTGACAGCGCACAGACAGATTATGCCATACCTATAGAGGGGGCGCAGGATCTGCTTGACGGAAAGGCGGACAGCCTGAAAGGCATCACGGTTGAGGATGACCATAATTTCTCAATTACCCTGACAGAGCCTTATGCCGGTTTCCTTGCTTCGCTCGCTACGCCTTCTACAAGCATTTATTCCGAGAAGATCGTCACTGAAGCAGGGGATGACTTCGGAGTCCTTCCTGAGAAAACCCTGGGGACGGGGCCGTATATCGTAACGGAATGGACGAGGGGGAGCGGCCTTAAATTCGAATATAACCCGCGTTACTGGGGAGAAGAGCCTTCCGTCAAGAAGGTGGAACTGTCTATAATGGAGCCTCAGGCCATGAATATGGCTTTCCAGAAGGGCGATCTTGATATCCTTGACTGTCTCCTGATCGACTCGGCGATCGTAAGTTCGACATATAAAACCGATGCCTACAAGGACCATATAGTATCAGTCGACAGGATGGGGACAAATTTCTTCATGATGAATGAGAATGTTGAGCCCCTGAACAATGTACAGGTTAGGAAGGCCATACAGATGGCCATTGACCGCGAATCCATACTTCAGTCGATCTACGACGGTGACGGACAGCTTGAGGACGGCATATATCCTACGGGATGCCTGGTTTACTGCAAAGAAAACCAGGGGTGGCTTAAATATGATCCGGAAGGCGCAAAAAAGCTTCTTGCCGATGCAGGTTACGGCGACGGGTTTGACATGGAGATCTGTCTGGATACATCCAATACTGACGCGGTACAGAATACGGTTCAGGTCATCGCGCAGAACCTTAATGATGTGGGAATCCGGGCAAATATCCGTTCCCTTGACCACGCGAGCTATCTGGATCTTCGGGGAAGCGGGGAGATGTCTTCGTATCTGGCGCTCTGGCTCCTTGATTTTAATGATCCTGACAATATCATCTACACCTTCTTTGGAAACAAGGACAATACGAAGATACGTTCAAATAACTATGCTGACGATTCTGTGATCGGGAGGGTTGCGGCAGCGAAAACCATCGTGGATGAGACAGAGCGGTATAAGGAATACTCGGCACTGGAAAAGAAGCTTGTACAGGATGATGCTGTCTGGGTGCCGATGTTCTCACTTAAGCATCTTTTTGTCATAAGCGACAGGGTGGCTGAGTTTACGCCTCACTGGGCCGGATGGAGCGATTATTACTTCGCGGAAACCAAGCTTAAATAAGGAGGTGCGAATATGTTGGAGACAGATATCTTCATCGCACCTGACGGGTATTCGTTGACCAAAGGCAGAAGAATATACCTGACATACAGGGAGGGTCAGTAGTTTTGAAGGGACTGGCGGGAAGAATTATCGGAGTGACAGTCGTCCTCATCGGGGTCATAGCACTTATCTTCGTGATGCTTCGTATCATTCCCGGTGATCCTGCCTCTGTCCTTTTGAATGAGCATGTTAGCCAGGCTAATATTGACAGGCTTACCCGGACCATGGGGCTTGACAGGAGCCTTCCGGAGCAGTTCTTCGACTATCTTGCAGGAGTCCTTCACGGTGACTTCGGGCGCAGCTATTATATCCAGCAGCCTGTGTCAAAGCTCATCATGGAGGCTCTCCCGTTTACTATAAAGCTTACTTTGCTTTCCATTGCATTCGCCTGGACTTTCGGGATCGTATCCGGAGTGGTCTCAGCCATGTATAATGAACATATCCTTGATTATCTTTTCAGGGGTGCCGCGCTTTTGGGTATCTCTGTTCCGGTATTTATGGTTGCGCTTTTACTGCAGTATATCTTTTATTTCAGGCTGTCGCTTTTTCCGCTGACCTATGACGGGAGCGTTGCATCACTCATCCTGCCTGCCGTAGCCCTCGGGTGGAACAGTTCCGGGAGCGTGGCAAGGCTTATGAGGTCGGAGCTGATGGAGGAACTCGACGCTCCGTACATGGACACGGCTAAAGCCAAGGGGCTTCCGTACAGAAAGGCTGTCCTGATCCATGCCTTAAGAAACGCCGCCCTTCCCGTGATATCCCTGATGGCCCTTCAGCTTTCGGGCATGCTCTCCGGTGCTGTTATCACCGAGAGCATATTCAGCATACCGGGGCTTGGGAGGCTCGCGCTGACCGCGCTGCAGACGAGGGATATGCCGCTGCTGCAGGGTACAGTGCTCTTTACTGCATTCCTTATCGCGCTTGGCAATATCTGCGCAGACCTTATAAACACTTTGCTTAATCCGAGGCTTCGTACAGGATGAAGAAAGAGAAAGGACAAAACGCCGCAGCGTATATATTTCGCGCCTGCCTTAAAAACAAGGAGGCGCTTATCCCGGGGATCATCATCCTTATCGTGATAGCGCTGGCCGTCTTCGGACCTCTTCTGACTCACTATGATGAGACAAGCCAGGACCTCTTAAACAGGCTGATGCCGCCGGGGAATGGGCATATTTTCGGCACAGATGAACTTGGCAGGGATGTATTTACCAGAGCCCTTTACGGGACGCGGGTATCCCTTCTGGTCGCACTCCTCCCTACAGCACTGGCTGTGGCAGCGGGCTGTGCCGCAGGAGTATGCGCAGCCGAATTC
>CACZRA010000234.1 GCA_902783395.1 uncultured Lachnospiraceae bacterium | reverse complement strand
TTTTCAGATCTTTTCTCAATACAATGCGGCAGATCCTGTCCTTCTTGCTAAGATGCATGAGGAATACCAGACAGCTCACAAACATTCCGAAAACGGTTCCGAAAGCCGTGACCCATATTCCCTTTTTTAAGACCATCATGCCTGTATAATCAATGATAATGTTTATAGTACCGGCTACGATCCCGCCTGCCATGGCAAGATTCGGATTGTTATCATCGGTCAGAATATATGTCAGTGAAAAATTGAGAACATAAAATACCATGCCTGCCAGGAGAACAGTAAGATATTCTTTCGCATATCCATGATTTTCTTCAGTTGCACTTAAGAATGCCAGCAGAGGTTCTATAAATATGAGGCACAAAACACTAAGCACTATTGAGACTGCAATCACAGTAACCAAAGTCCTGGTAAATATCCTTCCTCCCTTTTCCTTTTCGCCTGATCCTGACGCCTTGGCTATACCGACCCCTCCGCCGACTCCGCCAAGCACTGCGATAATGATAAAAAAGTAATATACGGGATTGATCGTGCTGATCGCGGACAGAGCAGTTTCTCCAAGCGCAGCTGAGATGCACAGTGAATCGACGATCGGCGCGACCTGCCCGAAGAGAAGGGCTATGATCGTGGGGATGATATATTTGGCAAAAGCCCTTCTCATCATTCTCTCTTCTTCTTTCATATTACGTATAGCAGTCATTTTAAATTCTGTATCTCCTCATAAGGGATCACGTTGATCTCAAGTTATGCTAAATCTGCAATAAGGCCGGCTGTCTGCTTCAACGCGTTTTCTATATAGGTCAGATCCGTCAGTGACCATTTAAAGCCCAGGCGGTACAGTGCTTTGGTAGTGAAAAGATTTTCAGCCTTTGTTTCTTCCGTAGTCTGTTTATCATCAGTTTCATATACAAGCAGCGGTGCGATCATAGTGGCAAGCTTTTGATCTGCCATAGCTTTCTTCAGGCTTTCATCAAACTCCCTGTCACTCACGGTTTTTACCGGGAAGCCTACACTGTTCATAGCCAGAATGATGTCTCCCATTTCCACAGTATGTGAATTGTAGGGATGGAATACCGTAAACTCGCCGGATGTTCCGGACAGAAGCAGGATTGCTTTCGCCGTCTCATTGATGGGTGAATATTCAACCTTTTCATCCAGAACTGAAACCGGGATACATCCAAGTGCTGCATAAGCCCAGAGTGTTCTGAAGAAATTATTCGTATCGAAGTTCATCTGAAACTCGCCATCCGAGCTTCGGCTCATCAGATTTCCCAGCCTCATGATCTTAGCGTCAAGTTTTTTTTCGCAGATCGCACGCAGCACATGCTCTTCTGCCATGTACTTGGTATGCACGTATCCGTTCATCCGGGTTTCCTGTCCGATATTGAGCATATCCTCCGTCAGCTTTCGCCGTGCTCCTCCCTGAATGGGAATATCGCCCCCGACTGAGATCGTGGAAGTATGGACCAGTCTCGCTTCTTTTTCCAGACACAGGTCTATCAGTTTATCCACCAGCTTAACATTGGCTTCCATCAGAAATTCAATGTCTGCAAAATGCTTTACACTGGCAGCACAGTTTATCACCGTCCGGATCTCATACTTTTTAATTTCCTCCATTCCCATCCCGGATATGGGGTCACCATCGATAAGTATGATCCTGTCTCCCAGATAAGGTTTCAGATCTGTAGCGAAATAATAGAACATTATCGACAGAAAACGGTCTGCAGTCGGAATATCTTTATGTCTGATAAGACAGTATATCTTTTGATCTGTCATATCCAGGAGTCCCTTAACAATATGTGTACCCAAAAAACCGGTAGCCCCGATTATAAGGACGGGTCCCAGGTCCTCAGTTGCAAGTTCATCCAGATATTCTGCTCTGTTTTTTTTCAGACAGGCAAATTCCTCCATATTCTTTTCAGTCGGAGAAGCCGTTGCCTGCTGCCGGTCAGAAGATGATCTGTTTTTTTCTTTCTCCTGCTTTGAAAGGATCAGTTTCTCCAGTGTTATGACCGTCGGATTGTCAAAAATGTCCTGATAATTCAACGGAAGTTCTAACAATCTGGCCTTCATCAGCATGCCGGAAGCCATAAGGGAATTGCCTCCCAGCTCAAAGAAATTCTCATCGATCCCTACGTTCTCCAAAGAAAGAGCCTCTCTGAATAATCCGCAAAGCTTTCCCTGCAAAGGTGATTTTGGAGGTACAACAGTCCTGTCCGTTTTTTCGGATTCAATGTCCGGCAGTGCTTTCCTGTCTATTTTTCCGACCGGCGTCACCGGCATCGCATCCATAGGGACATAAACAGAAGGCACCATATAATCCGTCAGACTCTTTGCAAGATAGCTTCGGATAGCTCCGGAGTCTATGTTCTTTTCGTGCGTGTAATACAGGACCAGCTGACCCTTCTTAACCTCCGCCGCAACCTCGCGGATCCCGTCATACCTGCTGGCGCGGTTTTCAATCTCCCCAAGCTCGATACGAAAGCCCCTGAGCTTCACCTGAGTATCGATACGGCCAAGGCATTCCAGCCTCCCGTCTGCGTTGTAACGCACCAGATCTCCTGTCCGGTACATCTTTCTTCCCGGAAGTGACGGGCAGGGACAGAACTTTTCAGCGGTAAGCTCAGGCCGTTTCCAATATCCCTCGGCAATCTGTGCGCCTGCCAGGCATAGCTCCCCAATATAGCCATAAGGCAGGAGATTCCCATATGTATCGCAGACAAAAGACCAGCTGTTGGGCACCGGAAGACCGATCGGAATATCATCATCCTTGTCCTGGTCAACAAGATGAACATCGCTGCCCACCGTAAATTCCGTCGGTCCGTATTCATTATACTGAAGTACATGTGTACGTGCTACCGGCAGGAGTTTTTCACCGCCCAATACGGTAAAGGCGGGATACATATCCGGAAAACTGTTCAGCATCATCATGCCGAGCTGTGTGGGAAATTTAATCCCGTAAATCCTGTTTTCTTCCAGGTATCCGGCGAGCCTGCTTAAATCACGGCGCATTTCCACAGAAATAATGTGCAGTGTGGCTCCTGTGATCATAGGATTGACCAGATCAGTTACTGACGCATCAAAGGAAAAGCTGACGCAGTGAGCGAAATTCCTGTCCTCTCTATAGCCATATTCCACGGAGCTCCACGCCGCATATGCCATAAGAGAACTCTGAGGGATCACAACCCCTTTTGGCTTGCCCGTGGAGCCGGAAGTATAGATCATATAAGCCCTGTGGCCCGCAGTCGTCCGGTTAACCGGGAGCGTTTTTCCTGCTTCAGCAAAGATCTGCCCCAGAATGTCCTCCGTAAGAAGAACAGAAGCTTCCGAGTCCTCCTGCATATACGCTATACGCTCAGGCGGGTAATCCGGATCAATGGGCACATAGGCAGCCCCTGCTTTCTGGATCCCGATGATCGCGGCCATGAATTCCTTCACTCTGTCCATTTTTACGGCCACAAAGCTGTTTTCCCGGACACCGTTTTGGATCAGCCATGCCGCGACCGCATCAGAGGCATGATCCAGTTCCTCATATGAAAAGCTGCCTTTGCTGTCCACAACAGCTGTTTTATCCGGATGCTTCCCTGCCTGCTCAATGAACAGATCTATCCAGGTCTTCTCCGTGTTGTATATAAGCTCTCTTCCTTTTGAGATGGAAATAAGCTCCTCTTCTTCTTTTTTGCTGACCAGTGAGACTTCCGAGACCTTTTCAGATCTTGTGAGGCCTTCACATACAGCACCGAGTGCTTTGGCAAAGCGCTCCATTTCTTTCCTGCCATACCGGTTTCCGTCATATTCCACTGACAGTACATAAGACTGTCCCTCAGGCCAGGCCATTACGGTAACAGGGAGTTTTACTGTGTCCAGCTTAAGATCAAGCTCTCTTTCGGTGTGATCTTCTCCTCCCTCATCTATTCCGCCCTGATAGACAAACATCAGCTCGGCCTTCAGACGGTGTCTTGCAACTATACGTGTATAGGGATAAAACTCCATGGAGAAGCTTTCCTGAAGCTGCTCATGCATGGCGCGGATATATTCCTGTGTTGTCATCAAAGCGGTATCCATAGTCACAGCCGGTATTGTCCGAACGAACATGCCTACACAGCCAAGAAGTGCCGGATCGGCAGATCTCCCGTTGCTGACTGTCGTATAAACAGCTTTATTTTCCCGGCAGATCCGGCGTACTGTCTCTGCAAATGCAGCCTGCAGAAAGCTGCCCGGCGTAACTTCCAGGCGTGCACACAGATCGTCAATTTCCGCAGCAGGGATCATGAGTGTTGTTATTCCGCAGGGGATGCCGTCCGGATCTCCGTCAGAGGGGATGACCGCGCAGGCGGCTCCTGTCAGAATCGCGTCAAATCTCTCATCTGCCCTGATCAGGACATCTCCGCTAAGGAGATCTTTTTCATAAAGCGCATAATCGTATGCAGTAAGGCTTTCCGCCTCCGGTTTTTCACCTGAAAGCGCTTTATTCAGATCTTCCATGAAAACGCCGGAAGATAATCCGTCATATACTGTGTGGTGAATGTCTGAAAAGAGCCAGCTGTCAGCACCAAAGGAATAAACTTCAAACCGGTACAGCCTGTCTGCAAACAGGTCAAAAGGCTGTACTCTGGTCTGGAAAAATGCCTGGTCCGGGATATTCTCAAGAGCCGTGATACTGACAACGACAGGTTCCTCATCGCAGCGGCGAAGCTTTACATCGCCGCTGTCGTTTACAAAACGAGCCTTCAGATAACTGTGTGCCTCCACTGTTTTCCTTAATGCCTCTTCAAGTTTCCTTCCGTCAGTATTCTTAAACAGATATACCTCCGGTATATTGTACTGGGTTGTGTTTTCATTTCTCTGCCAGTCAATGAAGATACCGTGCTGATTCTCGGTGACAGGATACAGCTCTCTCTTTTCAAAATGAGGAACCCCGGCGTGGGATTGGCTGTCATTGTGCTCAATGAAGCGGGCAATATCACGGATGGCCGGCTGTTTCATGATCTCAGCCACATTCACTTTGGCTCTCAGCGTTTTATCGATCAGGGCAGTAAAGCGGATCGCGCCGATGGAAGAAAGGCCCAGGGAGATCAGGGAGGAAGTCACGCCAAAACTGTGATCTCCGATCACCTCAGCCGCTATATCCAACAGCTTCGCTTCCAGATCATTTTCAGGCGGTACTATTTCTTCTGCCGCGATTTTGAGCATGGGCAGAGCCTTTTTATCGACCTTTCCATTTGCGGTAAGGGGTAATTCATCAAGCTGCATGAAAGCCTGAGGGATCATATATCCGGCAAGGATTCCTGCAATATGGTCCTTAAGTTCCTTAATATCTGTCTTATGTTCTGCAGTAAAATAAGCGGCAAGGTAATCTGTTTCACCATGAGCCACCACGACGATACTGGAACTCACCCCAGGGAAGGAATCGATCGCGTTTTTGATCTCTCCCAGTTCTATCCTCAGTCCGCGCAGCTTTACCTGGTCATCCATTCTGCCATGGAATTCAATGAGACCGTTTTTCCTGATCCGTACGAGGTCTCCGGTCCGATATGCCTTTTTATCCAGCAGCGTGGTGAAGGCCTTCCTGTTAAGATCGCTCCGGCCGAGATAGCCGCGGCCCACTCCGTCGCCCATTATCACCAGCTCACCCAAAGCGCCTAAAGGCTGAAGCCTCCCGCTTTGGTCAACAGTCGCGGCAGATACATTTGCATTCGGTGTACCGATGGTGATATCCTCACCGCCGTTTACTACCTGCATCGTACAGCTGATCGTCGTCTCCGTCGGCCCGTAACCGTTCATGATATAAAGGTCAGGATTTACAGCCTTCAGTTTTTCATACAGGACTCCCGGAAAACTCTCCGCACCGATATCAATGCTTTTCAGGGCTTTTATGGCCGGAACCATTTCATCCAGATCCAGCAGGTTTGAGATATAGCTTGGCGTACAGGTCATCACGTCAACCCTGTTAGTGAGCATCAGACTGCTCAGCTTACCCGGGTTAAGGATCTCCTCCTGAGAAGCCATGACCATTGTCATGCCGCTGTTCAGCGGAAGAAATTCTTCCATGACCGATACGTCAAAGGTCAGTGCGGCAATGGAAAGGCTTACAGATGTATTCCTGATAAAACCCTGTATTTCCTGGTTTTTTTCATTATCATCCACGAAATTGACCAGGTTTTTGTTGGTGAGCATAACCCCTTTGGGCTTTCCTGTGGATCCGGAAGTATAGATCACATAGGCGAGCGCCTCATACGGAACGGATATGTTGAGGTCAGAGGCCTTTTCTTCCGATATGGCTTTCTGCACGCTGATACATTCTATGCCCTCCCCGGTCAGGGCAGCAAAAAGCTCTTGCTTCCTGTCTATGATCTTCTCTGTGGTGATCAGAAGTCCGGCACCGGAATCCCTGAATATAAAGCGGATCCTGTCATCCGGATAATCCGGATCTATGGGCAGGAATGCCCCGCCGCTTTTTAAGACGCCCTGACGCATTACAGGAGCATAGCTGTCCCTGTCTGCAAGGACCGCCACGATCGTGTCCGGCCCTGCTCCTTTTGAGACAAGAGCATATGCTGCCGCATTGGCTTCGGTGTTCAGTTCGCTGTACGAAAGAGATCTGTCAGTCGCAATAATTGCCGTTCTGTCCGGATACAGATGTGCGCTGTCCTGTAAAATCCTGTAAGCCGGTCTTTCAGGGACTTGCGCATATGTATCATAAAGCTCTCTTACTGCCTTCAGTCCTGCTTCATTTACCAGGGATATATCTCCTATTCTTTCCTTCCGCAGGAATTCTCCGGCAATCGTATCCACAAGGAAAACCAGACCTTCTGCCGTGTATTCAGAAAAAACGGCAGGATCGAACTCTGCCTCAAAGAGGACACTGTCTCCGTTTAGCATCAAGTCCAGACCGAATGCCGCCCTTGCACGGGACAGTCCGAGCATGGTCAGCTCCGACTCTTCACCGCCTATCTGTGCGCAAAGTTCCGCTTCCCCCTGATAGGCGAACATCAGGTCAGCCTTTATATCATAGGCATTCCTGATCTCCGCAAAGCTGTAGAGGTCATTTGCCATGGCAGACAGCAGGAAGGACTGACAGCCCTCGATCACGGAAGCAGTCATCGCGTCAGTTTCACATTGAAACCAGACAGGCAGGGTCTTGACCAGCATGGAAACCGTGTTTTCCAGTCTGGGATCGTTTCTTCCGTTGTAAATGGTTGTAAATACTGCATGATCACCTGCTGTATAGGACTGTACAGCCATTCCGAAAGCAGCAGTGAAAAAAGCGTTGACAGACAGGCCGTTTTCTTCGCAATAGCTTCTGACAGCATTCGCGCTTGTAAGACCGGAACGTTTCAGCAATGAAATGTGGAGGCTGCCGTTTCCATCCTTTACAGGAAGCGTTTCACCTCCGCAGCCGGCAAAGATACTGTCATACCAGTCCTTTGCACTCTTCAGTCTG
>CACZRA010000233.1 GCA_902783395.1 uncultured Lachnospiraceae bacterium | reverse complement strand
AGCGGCACGTGGAACACCTGGGAGGCCGTGACAGCGTGGATATCCACCGCGTGGCTGTAGGCGCCGATCAGGTTCTCATCCCCGGATAGAGAAGCCAGTACCCTGAGCTCGATCTGGGAATAATCCGCATCGGTAAAGCTATATCCGTCCCGGGGTATAAATACACGGCGCAGCTCTCTTCCCCTCTCCGTTCTGATCGGAATATTCTGAAGATTAGGATCTGCCGATGAAAGCCTCCCCGTCGCTGTCACAGTCTGATTGAAGGTGGAATGGATCCTCCCCTCCTCATCTATGTAATCGGCAAGAGAATCCGTATAAGTATTCTTGAGCTTGTATACGCTCCTGTAATCCAGTATCTTCCTGACGATCGGCTGTTCCTCGGCCAGCTTGTCCAGTACATCCGCAGCAGTGGAATAACCGCTCTTTGTCTTCTTCCCGCCGGGCAGACCAAGCTTTTCAAAAAGGATACCTCCCAGCTGTTTGGGCGAATTGATATTAAACTCCTCTCCCGCGTCCCTGTATATTTCCTGTTCAAGACCTTCAATGTCCTTTTCAAGCTCCTTTGAAATGGAAAGCAGTGCCTCCTTAGATGCCCTTATCCCCTCCTTCTCCATATCGTGCAGTACAAAGGCAAGAGGCATCTCCACCTCATCAAGGAGCTTATCCATTCCGAGCTCCTTTAATCTGTCGTATCCTGCCTTTCCCCTTACATATGCCATATATGCCTTTTCAGACGGAGCCTCCGGGACGCCGTAGTCATCCGTCAGGGGATTTATCAGGTAATCCGCAAGGAGCACATCCTTAAGTCTGTCTCCGCAGGATATTTCCATATCTGCAAGCTGGCTCTTGATATCATATGTGTAATAAAAGCCCTCCCCCCCGTTTATGAGGCTTTCCGCCTGTGCTGCAAGGTACGCCGGCGATATGGCTTCGCTTTTTTTGATACAGAAAACCTTATCCTCCTCCGGGACGATATATATACCCTCTTTTGCAAAGGCGACTCCCGCAGCATCCGCTCCTTTAAGCCTTGCAAAAAGCTCCTCCGCTTTGCCGGGATCGGTTATCTCTTTTAATTCTGCCCCGGCGCTCTTTTTTTCCGTGACCTTTATGTTCTCATCGAAATACTTAAAAAGACTTCTCAATTCAAGTTCACTGAAAACCTCATAGGCTCTCTTATTAAAAAGCTCGTCTGCTTTTGCATCATCCCATGAAAATTCTATATCTGCGGCAGTATTTATCGTGGCAAGCTTTTTTGACAGCACGGCCAGATCAAAGTTCTGTTCAAGTGTCTCTCTTATTGATTTTTTCGTTATCTCGGATATATGCTCCCTAAGGTTCTCGATATTCCCGTATTGCTGTACAAGAGCAACTCCCGTCTTCTCTCCGATCTTCGGAACTCCCGGGATATTATCCGAAGAGTCTCCCATAAGAGCCTTAAGCTCTATGATCCCGTCGGGCGAAACTCCGTACTTTTCTTTTACGTCACCGGCATACAGTATGTCTACGGTCGTTTCACCTTTTGATGTGTGCGGGAGCCTTATCTTTACGGTATCCTCTGTCGCAAGCTGCAGAAGATCCCTGTCTCCCGAGAGTATCACGGCTTCTTTCCCGTCTCTTACGGCTATCCTGCTTATTGTTCCTATGATATCGTCAGCTTCAAGGGAGGGCTTTGATACTGTCATTACCCCCATCGCCTCAAGCACTTCCTTCATCAAAGGCACCTGTTCCTTCAGTTCATCGGGCATGGCATGCCTTGTCCCCTTATATGCCTCAAACATCTCATGGCGGAAGGTGGGGGCGCTTTCGTCGAAGGCCACCGTGATATAATCCGGCTGCTCCTCCGATATGACCTTAAGCATTATATTCAGAAATCCGAGGACGGCATTCGTATGTATCCCTTTGCTGTTTGTAAGCAGCGGAAGTCCGTAAAACCCCCTGTTCAGCATACTGTGTCCGTCTATCAATAGTATCTTTTCTTTCATCATTCTCCGCCGATCAGAAAACGTATAGTATAAGGATACAGGCTATGAGCACAAAAACCGCCGTGAATTCAACGATATATACGGCCGTGCGGAACTGTGTGAGATGAAGGATCGCATTTTCCGTATCACTCAGCATCTCTTCAAGATCAGCATGAAGATCCACGGTCTCTCCGTTTTCAACCCTGGTTATACCCTGATCCAGAAGATAGCTGATCTCTATCTCCTCTCTGCAGTCCCTGCATTTTTTCAGATGAGCCGTAAAAATCCTTGCCTCATGCAGACTGAGTTTTCCCGAAAGGTATGCGGGTATCAGACTCTGTATCGCCTTGCAGTCTCTCTCCTTTTCCCCTTTAACTTTCATAAAACAAGATTTTACCATTTATGCGCTAATCTAACAACCGATGCTCTCCGGATTACCTATCATGTTTGTTGATACGATTTTGTCTCCTGTGATATATTTTAGAAAAAAGAAATGTCCGCCTGCGGACCGGGCGGCACAAACGGAAGGGCCGAAGGAAATGTTCAGATCTACTCTTTGCTATCTAAGAAATAACGGACGCACTCTTCTCATGCTGAGAAACAAAAAAAACAACGATGTTAACATGGGAAAATGGATAGGTGTCGGAGGTAAATTCGAACCCGGCGAGACCGCCGGAGAATGCCTGAGGCGTGAAGTATCCGAAGAGACCGGCATCAGCCCCGAAGTCTTTTTATTTCACGGGATAATATATTTCAGAAACGATGAATACGAGGATGAGGAGATGTATCTTTACTCATCAACTATCAGTGATGAAGAAGCCGATGCCATAGCGGCCCATGCCCCTTCAGACGAGGGCACCCTGCGTTTTATTCCCGATGACGGGATAATGGAGCTTCCCTTATGGGAAGGCGACAGGACCTTTCTTAAGGAGCTCCTGGACGGAAAGAAACGGATATCCTACGAGCTTGCCTACGAACAGGGAAAGCTTGT
>CACZRA010000232.1 GCA_902783395.1 uncultured Lachnospiraceae bacterium | reverse complement strand
TCGCGACAATCGAGCAGGAGGCCTGCCCGATCGCGGATAATGAGCGGCAATCTTGCAGATAGCAGCATTCATTATCAGATTGCTATAAATCTGAAATTAAAGTAAGATGTTTAATACACATATCTATCAAGGAGGCAGGGCAGGATGATAAAAAGAGGGATATCCCGGTTTGCGGCAGGCGCATTATCGATAATACTTTTGATGACGCAGACTGTGGGAGTATATGCGGACGAGCCGGAGGGAGCGGAGCAGGATGTGTCGAGACAGGAGATGTCTGGACAGGATATGCCCGAGGCTTATACGGTTGAAGATGCGGAGGCATCGGAAACCGGGATAAGCGAAGAAGCCGAAACGGAAGCGGATGCTGTGTCTTTCGCGGAGGATATGACAGACGGTTATGAGGGCATGGTGGATGAAGGTGCCCTTATTTACGAGCCCTCAGATGATGAGGCGGAGCGGCTGAGTGATACGGATACCGTAAATATCCGTGTCAGCGGCACTTATTATACGAAAAGCGCAGAGGATATCCTTGATCAGATTAATAAGATAAGAAAGGAAGCCTGCGAACAGGGGCTAATGTTTTCGGATTATTACGGCGGAGAGAGAAAGCTGACCATGGATGATTATGTACCGCTCAAGTGGTCAAATAATCTGGAGCAGAGCGTCAGGCTCAGAGCCATGGAATCAAGCATGATAATAGGACATTCGACCCTGCACGGAGCATCAGGTCATGTATATGACTATATAGACAGAAGTCAGTTTTATACGTACGGTGAGAACCTTGCCTGGAACAATAACCATGACGCGTCGGGGATCCCCTACGGTATAAACCAGTTTTATTCTGAGAAATCTTTATACGAAAAGTATTATAACGACAGTTCAAAATATGGGGAATACGGCCACTATGAGAACATGATCAATCCGAACTATACTCATGTCGGGGTCGCGGCCTGCCAGATGCCGAATACAAAAAACGGCTGGATATGCATAGCAATGCAGCTCGGCGGGAGCAGGACGGGGGAGGTCGATGAGACAAAGATAACCCAGACGGGAAAGATCACCAATACCCTGAATTCCTATGTCACAAACCTGAAGGACCTGTCCTTATCGGGGAGCAGTACGCTGCCCATAGGCGGTACCTCCGAATATGTGATCTCCGGGAAGGTCTATAATGAAAAATTCACAATACCCGCAGGGATAAACAGTGATATGAGCTGGAAATCCTCTGATGAAGGGGTCCTGACAGTAAAGGACGGTGTCGTAACGGGGATAGACGGCGGAACGGCAGAAGTATCGGTCGATCTGGCCGGGACCACTCTGAAAAAGAATGTCGCGGTAACGCTTGCGCTTAATGATATAAAGCTTTCGCCTTCCGAGCTGAATATAAACCGGGATAAGGATCCGTCCGGGACGATAGGAGTCACTTATTTCCCTGAAAACACTTCGGATGCGAAGACTGTCACATGGAAGAGCAGTGATGAAAAGGTGATTGTCATCGATAAGGACGGGAAATATACGGCGAAAAAACCGGGAAAAGCGGTGATAACAGCCACTGCAAAAAGCTCGGATCCTGACAGGCCCACGATAAGCGCTTCCTGCAATGTGTCCGTAAGCGCTCCCCTTAACGGGATCGCTCTTAATAAGGATCAGGCAGTTCTGAACTACACGGGAAATACTCCGCCTTCAGTACAGCTTTCGGTCATTTATTCTCCTGCCGATACCGATGATGATAAAACGGTTCAATGGAAGAGCGAGAATGAGAACATCGCATCCGTGGATGTAAACGGAAAGGTCACGGCTGTGGCAGGCGGTGAGACAGTTATAAAGGCAATGGTCGGAAGCTTTACGGCGGAATGTGTGGTCAAGGTCAATGCTCCGGTGAGGAATCTGACTGTTTCCAACAATGAGATATATCTTATGGACAGTGAAAAAGATACCGAGCTTACGGCGGAGCTCACACCGTATTTTGCCTCTGACAAAAGTGTCATCTTTTCAAGTGAGGACCCCGGTGTCGTACTGCTTTCGGACGGAAAGGGAGAAGCGGCACAGTCGGTCAGTGTGGATGCCGTTAACGGAAGGGCTTCGGTCAAGGTCAGCAGGGTCAAAAAGCAAAGCGGATATACGCGCATCACGGTCTGCACACCTGATAAAAAATTCAGCAGGACGGTTGATGTATATACGGTGTTTGCTGAGCCTGAGGCGGAGAGGATAGAGATTTCAAGGTCATATCTCACTCTTTATGAGGGAGAGGAGTACAGCCTGAGGGCAAACATACTTCCCGAGGGTGCAAAGGGAGAGCCTGTTTTCAGCAGTTCGGATACAGGTGTTGCTTCGGTAGATGCCGCGGGAAAGATCACAGCCTCCGGCTCCGGAGAAGCGGAGATAAAAGCAGCGCTCGGAGAGCTTGAAGCCCGGTGCCTTGTCACGGTGAAAAAGACGGAGGTGAAGCCCGGAGATGTGCCTTACGGGGGAACGGGCAAAAACGGCATATGGATCGCGGATGCAAGCTTTGCGAGAAATCCGGTATATACAGGCAAGGCTGTAACCCAGCCGGACCTCAGGGTTTATTACAAAGATACGCTTCTAAAGGAAAAGACAGACTATACTCTGTCGTATAAGAACAACACCAAGGTGCCGAAGGACGGGGCGAAGGATTCGGAAAAGCCCCAGGTCAAGGTGACGATGAAGGGGCAGTTCCAGGGGAACAGGACATACTTTTTCAATATCGAAGCGGTCAATATCAAGGAGAATACTGATGTATATCAGATAGGGACTTCAGCCTCGGTATATAACGGCAATGTGCAGAAGCTTGTGCCCGAGCTTTATTACAGGGGAACAAAGCTTAAGAACGGAACTGATTACAGCTGTATATATGAGGACGGGGACGATAAGTATAAGATGCCCGGATCATATAAAGTTACGCTTAAGGGAAAGGGAAACTTCTGCGGGGAGTTTACGACCGATATCGTCATAACGGAGGCCGGTAAGGATCTTACGAAGGCCGATGTGAAAGTGAAGCCTCTTGACGAGAAGGATAAAAAGATATACTACGGAAAGGGCATCAGTACAACCGTGAAGCTTGCGGGCAGTGAAGTCCCGGAGGAATATGTCACCGTAAGCAGCAACACCGGTATCGTCGGAAATGGTTTTGTTACGATAACTCCTTCTGTCAGGGGAATGGAGAATGGATACAGCGGATATAAGCAGGTAAAGATCACAGTATGCGCTGACAGGGTGATGAATAAGGACAATATCAGTGTCTCGGGTTTTAAGGATGAGGTCGTATATGATCTAAGATCCATTGACCAGGAAGGCGGCATGCTCCAGAGCGGCGTCTCTCTTTTCTTCGGAAGTGAGAAGCTTAATGAAGGGACGGATTACACAGTCAAATATAAGAATACTTCAAAGGCCGGCAGTGCCACAATGACCTTCACGGGACAGGGGAGGTATACCGGAAGCTTCTCAAGGAGCTACAGGATCAAAGAAAACACGGCACTCGTACCGGAATATCAGACCTTCGTCAACTATACCAAGGGAGGCGTGACGCCGGATATCAAAGTGAAGGACAGCAACGGATATTATCTGAACAAAAAGAGTGATTACAATGTCACTGTATTGAACCGCAGCAACCAGAAGATTGGTATGATGGAGTGCAGGGTCTCGGGAAAGGGCAACTATAAGGGATATGATTCCGGAGTCCTCAGGATCGAGATAAAAGCGGGAGATCTCGAAAAGACTGCGATGAATGTATCCGATAAGGCGTACAGCACGAAAAAGGATGCATGGAAGAGCGGAGTGAAGCTTACGGATTCAAACGGCAAGAACCTTACGGCAGGGACCGATTATGAAAAGAAGCTGATCTATTCATTTAAGAATATGGATCCCGGGGGAAATTCGATCCCTCCGGCCGGAACGACGGTATACGTTACAGCCGTAGGCAGGGGGAATTATGCCGGGAGCCGTATCACGGGAAGCTACAGGATATTCAGTAAGAATATAAGCACCATGTCGATAACCGTGGACCCGGTGATATACACAGGCAGGGAGACAGAACCCGGAGCTGATAAGATCCATGCATATCCTTCGGCAAAGGATGCAAGAGACAAGACGAATGAGCTGGTCTGCGGCAGGGATTTTTATATTGCCGGATATTCTGATAATATAAGATCCGGGAACGGAAAGATCCTTCTTGCCGGAGCGGGAAGCTATGGGGGCAGAAGAACCGTGCAATACAAGATAAACAAAGGAAGTTATTGAGACAGTACCTATAGAAACCAGTATGATCAAAAAGGAGAAAACGGTATGAAAAAAAGGATGTTAAAAAGGTACATTGCAGGATTGCTGACGGCGGTGCTTATTCTGACGCAGTCCGTGACAGTGACCGCAGCTGAAACGGGAGTGACGGAGCCGGAGGCTGCAACGGAGGAAAGCGTACCGGACTCCGGACAGGAATATGCGGAAGAGGGGCTTCCTGCGGCAGAGACCGCGGAAGAAGCAGGCCCTTATGAGAATTATGCGGAAAAGACAGATGACGGGGCGGATGAGCAGACCGGGCTTCCGTATGATATACCCGGAATGCCGGACGGATACAGGCTGAGCTCCGAAGAGGAGGAGTACAAGGCTGAGGTCGCCGATAACCATGTGGCGGATGCGATCGCCTCCATGGAAGAGGGCTACGACTACGCTAAGGATGAGGTCATATTCCTGGCGGAATCCGGGGAGTATGCAAGGACGGTGGCGGAGGCCTACGGCGGTACTCTCAAAAGCTTCGGATACGGCGTGGCGGTAGCGGATCTTGGCAATGCCGGGATCTCGGTAGCGGAAGCGGTCGCTGCAGGAGCCGAAAAGGGCATCGAGCTTCCGGCAGTGGAGCCGAACTATCTGTTCCGTCTGGATGATCCGGAAGCTTCCGGAAAAACTGAAGACCAGAGCTACGGCAGCGCGGATGTCAACACGAGAAGGAGCTGGGAGAGCATATACAGGCCTGTATCAGAGGGGGGCTACGGGTTTGATGATACATATCTTAATCCGGAATCCGAGCATTATCAGTATATGCATGATATGGTGAATTCCTATGCCGCCTGGGGAGTGACTACGGGAAGCAGTGCCATTACCGTGGCTGTGATAGATACCGGAGTGAAGACTGACCACGAGGAGCTTACCGGAAGGGTAACGACGAAGGATGTAGGGAAGGGCTCGAACGATGAGAGCGGGCACGGCACCCATGTGGCAGGCATTATCGCGGCGGCTGCAGGAAACCACAAGGGCGGCGCGGGGATAGCCCCGGGGGTTAACATCCTTTCCATAGATGTCTATGATAAAATAGATGACAACATGCCCACCGCAGAAATAATCAGGGCTGTGAGATATGTGCAGGGATACAATGAAGCAGGGACAAAGGAAACATCCCGGAGAGCACAAATTATAAACATGAGTATAGGCTCACTGTTTTTCGGAGCAAAAAAGGAGGAGAAGACCGGATTAATATATAATGATGTCATCCAGGATGCGATAAGAAATGACGGCATCACGATCGTATCTGCTACCGGTAACCAGCACTCCAATGTCAGGTCATATCCGGGAACGTTTGATAATGTCATAGCGGTCGCAGCTGTGGATGAATCCGGGGCAAGGGCCAGTTTTTCCAACTTCGGCCCGGAAACCGTGATCTCCGCTCCGGGTACCAATATATACTCAACCTACATGGACGGAGGCTACTACAGCATGGACGGCACATCCATGGCAACTCCGGTAGTGGCGGGAGCCTGTGCGCTTTATATGAGCGCGGTCGGGTATGTCGATCCCAAAACCATGAAAGAGGTGCTGAAAAAGAGCGTGAATCCGGTATCGGGAACCGGGATGGGAGCCGGGATCATAGACTGCGCGAGGCTTTTCTCCGGGGATGTGACAGCGCCGATGATAGAGCTTTATCATGACGGAAAGAGGATCGGAATGGTCTCGGAAAACGGAACGTATACCGTTCCGGACACGGTGCATATGGATGATGTCCTTATCATCACCGCGGAAAGCTTCGGGGGGGATGTAAACGCCAATAACGACACCAACCTGATATATACAACAAACGGCAGTGCTCCGTCGGTAAAGGACGGGAGGACTGAAAACGGGATACTGTATAACGGCGGAAGCACCGGGATCAAGGTATCGGAGCTTGCCGGCGATATCACGGCCAAGAAGACCATAACCCTCAAGGCGACTGGAGTCACGGGCATGGGTGTCCAGGGCAAGACGAGCACGCTTAAATTCACGGTGGATCCGGCCATTACGGCAGAAAAGGTCGAGATAGTGAATGCGCCGAAGAAGGTGGTCGCGGGAAAGAGCGTTACCTTTGAGGCGAAAGTCACACCGGAAACCGCCCCGCAGAAGGTCAGCTGGGAAATTGAGACCAAATCCGGGACATTCACGTCGCAGAAGACAAAGATAAACGCGACAAACGGAACGCTTCAGACAAATGCTTCGGAGACCGGGAT
>CACZRA010000231.1 GCA_902783395.1 uncultured Lachnospiraceae bacterium | reverse complement strand
TATCATGGCTTCAAATTCCTTTGCCCCGCCGGTGAAATCCTTGTCATGATCATAATCATTGGTCTCGCGAAGGAAGCCGATGTATTCTAACGGATCAGTATCCCCAGGTCATAAGCTTCCATGAGCCGCCGTCCGAACGTGCCA
This sequence comes from uncultured Lachnospiraceae bacterium, assembly GCA_902783395.1. GTDB lineage: Bacteria > Bacillota > Clostridia > Lachnospirales > Lachnospiraceae > NK4A144. The sequence continues at coordinate 3,584 of CACZRA010000231.1, read as the reverse complement.
GCCACCATTCATAGTCAGTGTACTCCTTATCCGGCTCCCATGCTCCGCCGCCTTCTTTGGGTGAATGGAAGCTGCTCGTGAACATGATGCATTCCGTGAAAACTTCCTTTGCGTCATTTGCTTCTTCCAGTTCGTTCATCCAGGCTACGTTATCGGGCGTACACTGATCATCAGATGAATAAGCGATACTGTGAAGCTCACAGCCCTCCCATGTATTAAACTCACCTTCTATGACCTTGACCGCCTCATCCATGTCCTCCTTCGAATAGAGCGAGGAATTGCCATAATCGATACTTACATCAGCCGACTGCTTTCCACCGCATCCTCCGAGCAGGCATATGCTCACCACCATCAAAATAAGCATAAATTTTTTTTTCATTATGATCTCCTTTCCCATCCGGCTCAGCCGATATTATGAAAACACTATAATCATATTATTAAGGCGCCAAAAGTTCAATTTGTTGTGACATCTTTGGCATGATCGATATATTTAAAGGCATGATCGACCACCGCTTCTTCATCGTGTCCGGTTCTTTCCCAGCATTCCAATATCCGCTTTATTGCGCCCTCAGCTTCCGCCTTCGTGCGCTCGGTCAGCATGACAAAAAAGTCACAGGATCCGTTCTGCATGATAATATCGCTCACCCTGAGGTTCTTTTGCAGCATGCCGGAAAATTCTGAAGATGTCTCAAGCAGCTTTATATTATCCGTTCCTTCAGGCATGGAGATCGTAAAAAGTACCAAAGCCGCCGTTCCTCCGTACCTTTTATAAAACCTCATAATGAATCTGTATACGAGCGCAAACGAATCGTTTCCGAGCATAAGCGCTCCGCCCGCGTCATTCCGCTCTTCAACTATCTTTATGATGCGTTCAAGCTTCTGGTCCTGATCCGCGCTCAGAGGATCTTCATCTTCCTGCGGCTTATGGTATAAGCAATAGCCGTGTTTCCCCTCCTTTTTTACTTTATACAATGCACTGTCTGCCATCGAAAACAGTTCTTCATAATCCCTGCCGTATTCCGGCACCATTACGACGCCTGCGGATATCCCAAGCGGGATACCGTGATCCTTACCCATGAGCCTTTCAGCCTCCTCACAAAGCTGCGTATTTATCCGCAGCGTAATGGATGCCAAAGAGCTTTCAGCCGTAAGATCATCGCAGAATGCCATGAATTCATCACCACCTATACGGCATAAGGTATCGGTTTCTCTTGTATTCCTCCTTACGATATCGGAAAATGCAGCCAGGACCTTATCTCCCGTTTCATGGCCGAACAGATCGTTTACAAGTTTGAAATTATCAAGATCCAGGATAATAAGGGAGCCGTTTTTCCTGCTGCAGAGCTTGGATATCCTCTCCGTACCGTGCGTTTTGTTCAGAAATCCCGTCAGTGTATCGACCATGGCTTCTTCCTTCAGGGTCTCTATTGTCCTGCTGTTATTTATGGTATTCTCGATACGCTTTATCAGGATCTCCTTGTTGTAAGGCTTACGAATATAATCAGATGCCCCCAGCTCAAGTCCCTGCTGTTCGCTTGCGCTGTCATTTTCACCGGTACAGAATACGACCGGGATATGCGACCTGCCCATATGTTCCTCAAGCTCCCTTAAGGCATGATATGTCTCGAATCCGTCCATATCCGGCATGAGGATATCAAGCAGGATCAGATCAGGCGTATTTTTTTCCACAAATTTCAGAAGCTCTCTGCCCGAACGGAGACAGCTGACCCGCATATTTTCTTCGCCCAGCATTATCCTTGCGTTTGTCAGGCTCATCGCTTCATCATCGACAATTACTATCCAGTTTCGCATACTACAGGGGTCCTTATTTCTTGTCGTCTTCCTCGTGCAAATTCGGCTTTATCATAAGGCTTTCTGCAATTTTACTCTGTTTTGAGGTTTTGAGGGAAATATAGCCTATGATCGAAAAAACGACCGCACCTATGAGATTGACAAAAAGATCCTTCATGGTATCGAGTATACCGATATCAAGATAACCTCCGTCGATAGTATATGTCTCTCCGGCTGCCGTCTCGATTATGGTCTTTGTAATATCCTTTACAAGAACTACGGCGCCGTTCTGGGCCGGATCAAGGGTTATCGTACCAAATTGCTGTACGATAAAATCCTTCTGCATATCCACATTGAAGAGGAGATCCATTCCGCACTCAAAGAACTCCCATAATACACCTATGGTCATGGAGAAACAGAATGCCACCACCGTCAGATAAAACGGTGTGAGATTTATATTTTTACTCCCCCTGTTGAGCAGATATACAAGGGAAAAACCTACTGCGGCAAACAGGAAACCGTTTATCGTATGGAGCATCGTATCCCATCCGGGGATCCTTGCGTAGTAATGATCAACCTCCCCGAGTATCTCGGCTGCAAATATGAACGCAAATATTATCCCCCTGAAGACCGGAGGGATCGATATATCCATCACATCCTGAAGGAAAGCGGGAACAAGGAACAGGAGCAGCGCCAGGATGCAGATAGCGGCACTCTCATAATTATGGGTTATTATGTTTCTAACCAGCGTCAGGAGCACCATGACTCTCAAGATGATATAGAAGGTAAATGCCCCCTTATTATCGCGGTAGCTGTCCTTAAGCTTTTTCAGGTATCTTAACAGTTTCATCTTTTTTACCTCTTTCTGTCAAAAATAAAATAAACACTTCTGTCCCGATCACTTGATCCTGATATCTGTCAGCGCAACCTGGTCTCCGGTAACAGTGGCATAAATATCCTTGGTATCCTCTTCATTGAGCACCGTAACGTTTTTGATATAGATTCCCATGTTCTCAGTGACTGTCGTTATCGTGTTGCCTTTCCTTGTAAAGGAAACGGAGACATCTATGCCTTCTTTATTCCGCTCTTTCCAGTCCTCCCAGCCCTTGAAGTCGTCTCTTTTCCTTACTATTATCTCGCTCTTCGCGGCCTTGTCCGTCTCCCAGTATTCACCGTCGAGACGTATCAGCGCGAATTCCCTGTAACCTTCCCCGTTTACCTTTCTGTCATCCGAATGAAAGATCGTAATAAATGGACAATGCCATATCAGGGTAGCTGTCGGAAGGCTCATCGAGTGGAAAGTTATCTTAAGTCCGTTTGTCACGGGGATACCGTCCGTAGCATCTGTACGGTATCCGTCGATCTGGACGTTCGGAACATCACCCGCCGGAACGTTGATATAGCTTATCTCTTCGGCGATCCTCCTGATATACCCGTCTCCTATGGCCTCCTCTGACTTGTCGATCCTCACGTCACTGAGCCTGCAGTACTGCCCCGAAAGTCCGAGATAGAGGAATCTGGAGCTGTCCGGCATGGCGACTATGGTCTCAACGGTCTGCCCGTCCCCGGTGATCGTCACCTGTGCGTGATCCTTGTATCTTACCGCTTCTACGGTATATTCGGTAAATGCGGCCTTTTTCTTTTTCTTTGCCTTTTCTTCCGTCTTCTTTATCTCAGTATGCATGTCTCGTGCGCCGGTGACCACCGTATGTCCGTCAAGCCATATCTCACCGTATACAAAGTAATGCAGGTCCTTTATCTTGCGCTCGTCTCTGTATGCGTGTCCGTCATTT
>CACZRA010000230.1 GCA_902783395.1 uncultured Lachnospiraceae bacterium | reverse complement strand
GGCGGGATGCTGCACCGGAGTAAAGGAGTTGATATCCTCGCCCAGAGGCAGTACCACGATACCGCCGGGATGCTGGCCTGTAGTCTTCAGGACTCCTGTGAAACCCTCAGCTATACGTGCTATTTCTGCGCCCCTCTTTACTACGTTCCGCTTCTCGAAATAATTCTTTGCATATCCGAAGGCTGTTTTTTCGGCTAGTGTTGTCATTGTCCCGGCTCTGAAAGTATGTCCTTTTCCGAAAATGACTTCCGTATATTTATGCGCCTTAGACTGATATTCACTCGAAAAATTGAGATCTATATCCGGCTCCTTGTCTCCCTTGAATCCAAGGAATGTCTGAAATGGGATATCAAAGCCCAGCTTGTTCAGCTTCTCTCCACACTCAGGACATATCTTATCTTCCATATCTATGCCGCAGGTCCCCTCAAGTGCGTATTTATGGACAGCTTCAGAATCAAAATCAGAATAATGGCATTTGGGACATATATAATGCGGCGGAAGGGAGTTGACTTCTGTTATTCCTGCAAGATATGCCACAAAGGAAGATCCAACAGATCCACGGCTTCCGACCATATATCCATCTTCGTTAGACTTCCATACGAGTTTCTGCGCAATGATATAGAGGTCAGCATATCCATTACTGATTATGGAAGTAAGCTCTGTCTCTAATCTGTCTTCTACTGCTTTGGGAAGTGTATCCCCATATATCTCATGCGCCTTCTTGTAGCAGATCTGTCTTAATACGTTATCCGAATCCGCAAGCTTTGGTGAGCATTTGTCAGGACGCACCGGAGAGACCTTCTCGATCCTGTCCGATATCTCATTTGGATTCTTTATTACTACCTCATAAGCCTTGTCAGAACCCAGATAGCTGAATTCATTAAGCATCTCCTCCGTAGTGTGAAGATAAAGTGGCGGCTGGTCATCGGCATCATCATACTTCTGTCCGTCCATTATGATTGCCCGGTACAGGGCATCCTCCGGCTCCGTGAAATGAACGTCACCTGTGGCACAGACAGGTATATCCAGCATTTCACCCAGCTCTACTATCTTCCTGTTTATATCTCTAAGATCTTCTTCTGTCTTTATCCCGTTATCCAGCTTTTCCGAGAGCAGAAATCTGTTATTTCCTATCGGCTGTATTTCAAGATAATCATAGAATTTTGCGATACTGACTATCTGTTCTTCCTGTCTCCTGTCCACTATTGCACGATATAGCTCCCCCTGCTCACATGCCGATCCGATAATGAGTCCGTCTCTGTGCTTAATGAGTTCACTCTTAGGGATCTTCGGTTTCTGATGGAAATAATCAAGATAGGACATGGATACCAGTCTGTACAGATTGACTCTTCCCGTCTCATTGGCAGCAAGGAGTATTACATGAAAGGGATTCAGCTTCTTCTTTGCTTCATTACTCATTTCAGACGATTCACATAGGAGCTGTACTGTATCAATACCCCGTTCTTTCAGTATCGGGATGAATTTTATATAAATATTTGCAGCGCATTCCGCATCGTCGCATGCTCTGTGATGGTTCTCCAGCTCTACCCCCAGCTCCTTAGCAGTATCATTAAGACGGTGATGGGCCAGTTTAGGGAGAAGAAGCCTTGAAAGCCCCATTGTATCTATATGCATTCTGTCAAACGGAATATCCAGTCTTTTTGCGTTCTCTTCAATAAAGCCTGCATCGAATCTGACATTATGACCTATCAGCGCAGCACCTCTTGTAAAATCAAGAAACCTTGGCAGCACCTTGTCTATTGTGTCTGCTTCAGATACCATATGGTCATTTATGCCGGTAAGCTGCTCTATACGATAGGGTATAGGCCGTTCGGGATCTACAAACTCATCAAATCTGTCCACGATCTTTCCGTTCTGTATGAGTACCGCGCCTATTTCTATTATCCTGTCTTCTACAGGGGAGAGCCCTGTTGTCTCGATATCAAAGGCGCAGAAAGTATCGTCCAGACGATACGATGAATAATCCGAAGGCTCTCCTGCCCTGCCCACGATCTCCTGAAGATCATCTACCAGGTATCCTTCCATACCGTATATGAACTTGAAATCTTCCGGTAATGGCTGCCCCAGTTTCTTAAGGAATTTCCCGTTCACCGTCGTCTGAAATGCCTGTACATTTCCGTGATCAGTGATTGCAAAGCTTTTCCATCCCCATCGAAGTGCTGTCTTAGTCAGATCCATCAGATCGCTTACTGCATCCATCCGGCTCATCTTTGTATGACAGTGAAGTTCTACTCTCTTTTCCGATGAATAGTCCATACGATACTCTCGGAAATCATCTATCTCACGCATGCCTGCTATAGAGCTTATTGTCAGTTCTCTTTCATATTCTGTCTGAACCGCATTACCCTTAAGCTTAATGAAATTGCCCTCTTTCAGATGATCTCTGAGTTTTCCTGCTTCTTCAGATTTGACTACGAGCCTTACTGCTATCGTATCCGTAAAATCTGTGATATCAAACATCATTATTATCCACTGTTCATTTTTTGACAGTTTTTCCTCAGTATGTCTTATCATCCCACGAACAGTTATACCGTACATATCCCCAATGATATCTTTTATAGGAGTGGCCTGTTCAGGAACATCCCCTTTATAGAAAACTTTGGGATCATCCGAGTTTTTCACATAAGAAGAGGATCTGTGACTATATGTCTTCTTATACTCTTTTCCCGTTCTCCTGGTATATGTCTTTTTTACTTCCGGCTTCTTACTTGCACTTTCTGCTGCGCGTCTGGATATTTCAGATATCTGCGCCCTGATATCCTCCCTTGTTCTTCTGAGCTCCTCTCTTTCTTCTTTATCCTTGTACTGTATATTTATGCTGACATTCTTTATTCCGCATCGTTCACATATGACACCATACAGGTAATCCTTGAGCATATTTTCGTGATCATGTGCTATAAAATTATCTGCCATCACGATTATAAACCTGTTTCCCTGGTCAATCTTTCTGTCAGATTCCTTATATAGCTGAAACACTATCGGTGAGAGAACCTTCAGCTCATACAGCATGCTGTTGCCATACTCCCGAAATAGACTTTCAAGATCATATCTTTCAGAAAGACTGAATCTTTCGTGAAGCCGTATCTGTCCGTTTTTCTTAGGATATATTGTTTTCTGCAGCTCTCTCTCTGCTTTAAGGATCACCTTTTTGTGAATAAGATGATCGCTCACAAAAGATACACGGATCCTATCCCTTTCCTCGTTGCATTCAATACTTTCAACTTTTACAGAACCAAACATCTCTTTGATTTCCGGATCCTCAGTCGTATATGTTGGAAACACATCAAAAAAGGCTCTTTCCCTGCTCACTCTGTTCTCACCTCTCTTTTTCCTGATCATTTTTCATCCTTCGATGATATCAGTTCAGATGCACATTTTTTTGCACAAAAAACACCTCCGCAACAGAATTTCTCTGTCCAGAGGTTGTTTTCGTTTTTTATATAGTCAGTTGGTCGGAAATAGGAACTGCATCAACTTCTATACTTTTTCATCATATCAGAGATATCTTTTTTCAGCTCCTTTCGCAAGGATTTGGGCTCAACCACTTCAACATATGGGCCATATTGGAGAGCCCAATATCTCATGGCACTGGCATTACATATAACTCTGGCACGGATCTTTCCCCCACCGATCTTTTCCACACGGAAATCATTTCCAAACCAGTCAACAAGATCCTGCATCATATCCTCAGTAGTTTCCAGCTTTACAGGAATACTTTCTCCGCTAAACATATATATGTGTTCTGCCATATGTTTGGGAAGGTTCAGGCCGCCCTTAAGCTCCGGTATCTGCTTCATCGGCTTCGCCTTTTCATCCAGGATCCGTACATCCGTCATCTTATCTATACGAAAATGTGCAATATCATCGAATCTATCATAATTTCCTATGATGTAGAATCGTCCGTTACTGGCTACTATCTGATAGGGATTTACTACATATGGATATTCCCGTTTAGGATGCATCTTGAAATCTGTTCCCATCTCATTGTAAATAAAACTGATCTTTCGCTTTTCAGATATTGCATCATTTATGGTATCCAAAGCATACAGGGCCTGCTTATTGGAAGTGCGTGGAAGATCCGGGAGATTGCAGACATGAGAGACCTTAGCGTTAAAAAAATTGCTCCCTAGGTTTTGAAGTTTTTCTATCAGCCCTTTCGCCTGCCTGGTAGAAATAGATCTAGAAAACAAAACACTGTCTATCAGGATCCTGAGCTCTGAATCATCAAATTCCCGGGACATAAGCCGGTATCCCTTTTCCATGGAGATGTCATATCCCATCTCCTGAAGCGAAAGAATATTGTTCTTAACAGAACGACGATCACATTCCATTGCATAATTCTGCTGCAAAAGCCTGATGATCTCCTGCTGTGTCAAAGCATGGTTTTCATCAGAATACTTCTGAAGTATCTCCAGAATGAGCATGTTGAGCATCTTTTTATTGCCGGTTCCGTACATATAAAACCTCTCTCAAAAGTCATTCATTTCTATAGTACTTCCAATAAAGGCTTTGCCCATCTTTGACAGCAGTTTCTTAACATCTTCAGAAAAAAGTATCTTTACTCCGCCATTCTTTGCTTTCTCAATAAGATTCATATTATCATCGGATTTGGCATTAGTAATAATAAGATACTTATCTATTAGAACCGATCCCTCTTCTTTCAGAAAGAAGTCGTCAGCTTTGTTGATTTGATCGACAACCCAATTATCAACGACATCCTTATAATCCTTAACTTGAATAGCTACAATGTAAGTATTATCAAGAATACCGGGTATTCTGATGATAATATCAGCTCCATGATTCTTCTCAGTTTTATTACTTGTCGTTTCAATTACATACTCAGGGAACATCTTTTTGAAGCCTTCACACAGCATAAACTCCCATTCTGATGCCTGTGTCGACTCATTTAACTCGTTAAATATGTCTTCAGAAAACTTTTTTTCATCAAATGATAAATATACCTTTTTCCTGAACTTTTCTTCAAAACTGCTTGCAGATCTCAGTTTTGATTCATCTTGTATCTCTAGGATCTTCTGAATGTCTTTCTCATACTTGTTGATATTCCAAAACCTTGAGCGACACTTTAATGTCTCTCGAATGCCCCCACTAACATTTTCATTCTGACGTGAAAATATCTTTTTCAGTTTAACCGGGAATATATGTCCATAATCCCCTATCTTAGGATCAATCGCAAAATCATATTTTTCTTTGAAATCATCACTGGCCTCAACAATAGCAACTTCATCCCATCCTTCAAGACGAGGGATTAATAATATATCCCCTTTTTTTACCTTGTTGTAGATAGGAAGATTTCCTCTTGCAGTTTCATCCACGTTATCTTTTGATAGATCCTGAGTGGGCCTATACCCCCACCCCTGACGCAGACGACCTTTGTTGATTTCATCAAAAAAATACTTTCTTGCACCCGTATCAATACGGTAACCCCAATAATTCATAATATCTCCTTTCGTCCTGTTCTCTTAACAACATAATACATTGTTCACTCTGATATAAGAATAGCATCGTACAATGTGCATTATTATGTACATTCATATTATAATTACAAGGTTTTATAAGGGCAAATCTGCTAATACTCAAACCAATGCTTATAACGTAAAGATTAAACGGTAATACGTGTTACCTTCCCCCATGGTGGCTT
>CACZRA010000229.1 GCA_902783395.1 uncultured Lachnospiraceae bacterium | reverse complement strand
GTCTGTCGTTGCAAGATCCCAGGGTAACTACTGCACGGTTGATGATATTGCAAAGGACGTAAAGGATAAGCTCGGCGGGGGAACCATAGGCGTTATATTTCCGATCCTCTCAAGAAACAGGTTTGCGATATGCTTAAGAGGCATTGCAAAGGGCTGCAGCAAAATAGTGCTGATGCTCTCCTACCCCTCGGATGAAGTAGGAAACTGCCTGGTAAGCCTTGATAAAGTAGACGAGGCGGGAGTCAATCCCTACAGTGATGTCCTTTCACTTGAGCGGTACCGCGAACTTTTCGGTGAGAATAAGCATGAGTTTACCGGCGTGGATTATGTATCATACTACGCTGAGCTGATAAAAGACTGCGGCTGTGAGGTTGAGATCATATTTGCCAACCAGCCGAAGGCCGTCCTTGATCACACAAAGAATATCATCAACTGCGATATACATACGAGGGCAAGGACAAAGCGGATCCTTCTGGCTAACGGGGCAGATAAGGTCTTCGGTCTTGACGAGATAATGACAAGTCCCGTTAACGGAAGCGGCTGCAATGAACAATACGGGCTATTAGGCTCCAATAAGGCAACTGAGGATCAGGTTAAGCTCTTCCCGAGAGATTGTAAGGAGCTTGTGTTACAGATACAGAAGAATATCCTGGACAGAACCGGAAAGCATGTCGAGGTCATGGTATACGGCGACGGCGCTTTCAAGGATCCTCAGGGGAAGATCTGGGAGCTTGCAGACCCCGTAGTCTCTCCGGCCTTCACGGACGGTCTCAGGGGAACGCCCAACGAGCTCAAACTGAAATACCTTGCGGATAATGATTTTGCGGATCTTAGCGGCGAGGAACTGAAAAAAGCCATTTCAGACAGCATCAGAGCAAAGGATAAGGATCTTGTGGGTAAAATGGCCAGTGAGGGCACTACGCCCAGACAGCTTACCGATCTTATCGGTTCTTTATGCGATCTTACCTCCGGCTCCGGAGATAAGGGGACGCCTGTGGTTCTTGTACAGGGATACTTTGATAATTATACAAACTGAAAGAAATACCGGTATCAGGCGGATAATGCAGGAAAGCGTCCCGATATAATGTGGGACGCTTTTTTTCTTATTCAAAAATCTGAAATTCCGCCAAGTCCCGCCATACACATCTTCTTTATCCGCTCCGACGTTGAAAGACTCCTGAAGTCCTCTGTCTGCGACCACGACTCAAGCCTTTCCGATGCCGTTTTCATTAACTCCTTAAGCCTCAGTCTTGTCTCCTCCCTAAGCTCCTTCGTATAATAGATCATTCTGTTCCCGCTGCCCTCAATGATCCCCATGAAACGAAGGAACCATTCAGCCCTGAAAAATCCAAAGGCCTCATAGATCCCGGTGAAATCCGCCATCAGCTCATCATGAAGTATGTTATTTGTGATCCCATAAGTCTGCTTTGTAAAATAGTGGGTACACTCATGTGCCCGTCTTACCAGCAGCGACTTATCCCTCCATTCCTCATCGGTCAGCCCCAGTTCACAGGCAGGGACATTGCTGTACGGTTTGGCGGAAAGTATCATAAATCTTGTAGTCTTCCCCGAGAGAAATGATGCTCCGGTTTCGGACAGGTTATCAGGCCTTATCCCCTTGTGGGCGACATTTGTCACGAGCTGTTCAAAATCCGGTGTGTATGTGACATATATTACGGGAATCCTGCCTGCAAATGAATCAAAGATCTCGATCCTTACCTGTTCCGGGTGGCTGAAACTTACCGGATGGCTGGAACAAAGGTTTTCGTTCAGTACGTCCTGGACGCTCCCCTCCTCAGCATCCTCTATTATGTCCTCCCATACCTTAATAAAAGACATATCGGGATCGGGCTGCTCCTCACAGCCCTCATACCTGTTTGCAATATACTCTTCATATTCATTCATATCAGACACCTGCTATTGAATATAAACCATGGCCGTCCTTCTGCATGCGGAGATGATACGAAGCATGCCCGAGTATAGAAGACCTATGCTGTATACAAAGATGACCGTGCCTGACTTGTTTATAAAGATCAGGCAGGCGAGTACCATCAAGAGATTCACCACGCCATGGGAAAGCTTGAGCCTCCATGACTTTGCCCCGTATCTCCTGGCCTCAAGAGCGCGCAATACCTCCACACCTCCGGAGAAGGCATGGATCGCTATGAGATAGATCAGGACATACTGTCTGGGAACATCTGAGAGCGTTCCGGTGAAAAAACCGGCATCGATCAGGATCAGGCCCTTATATAACGATACCCTGCCCCCGCACATGAATCTTGCCATGGTAAAGTAGTAAAACAATGAGCTTATCCCGGCTATAGTCATTCCGACTGTGATAAGCGAAAGTATCACCAGATATCCGATATCCTTATCGATCAACAGCAGGACCGACATTGCGATCATCGTCAGTCCGGCCAGTATCCCCCTGATCCTCTGTACGCTTGTCATGCTGTTTCCTCCGGCTTTTGTTCGGTCTCTTTCTTTTCAACCTTTATTTTGGAAAATCCGGCAAGAATATTACCCGAATTAAATATCTCATTTGTAACCATTCCCTTCTGGGCAAGCGCCCCGGTTATGAACCTGCCTATGAATGTCTGCGGTTTCTCTTCCCTGGGAGCCTTTATATACTCATCCTGGTATTTATTGAGATCAAAATCATCGATCTCACTGCCGGAAAGCTCCTCACCGAAGCTCTTCCAGTCGTCGGATGCCAGAAGCTGCCTCTTGTCTATGATCTCTCCTATCCTGTCAATGTGAGGTCCGGTCTTTTCCGTATCGTATCTTTCTCTCTCAAATTCTTCATAGTCTCCTCTGATATATCTCATGGCATATACCATCTGACAGAAAGCCTTTCTGTAATTTGAGGGATTATCCTTTATTATCTCCCTGTATTCTCCCCAGGCAGGCATATATCTGTATTTCATAAAGGAATAATCCGGCAGATGCCCGGCCCTTCCGTGTCCGAGGTTCATGATCGAATTTTCACTGCTCTGGTACAGGCTGTTTGTATATATGCTGTGTTCGAGATCGTCGGGAGCCTAAGGATTGTGCCTCCATTTGATCTTTTTTTGCTTCTCCTCGCCGTCCTGTGTGAGTATCTCATAGAATTCATTATCCGTGTTGTTTATCGCAAGTGACGGAGTACCGGCGAAATAACAGTGAGCCCAGGTATCAGCCAGAACATGCATTGCTATCCCGACATGCTGCAATGTTCTGTTCTTTGATATTTTCACTGTCTTTATCACGAGATCGCCGTTGGGTCCGCAGATCATCCTGTATTTATTCATATAACGTCTGGTACGGCCTTTTTTCTTCGCATACAGATCATAGGGCAGGAAATGAAAGGAGGACCATATCCTTGTGATATCCTGCAGACCGATAATATCCGTTCTCGCATCCATCATCTCAAGCTGAAGCTGTGTAGTTGCGGCATTAACGGGCGCCTTTATCTTTGTCAGCAGTGTTGCCGAGCAAAGATCCACAAACTGCGCACTGTAACATATATCCAGACTTTCTTCATGAGAAAACCCGGAAAGGTATGCCGCACAATATGTCGCGTAGTAGTGAAAATCCTCCTGCATGATACTAATCTCCGTCCTCTCCTGTCTTTTCCTTCAGCATATGGATCCTGATCACGGAAAAGATCATATCAAATAAAATAAGCACGAACGTTACATCCATGAAAACCGCCGCATAGCCTGTATCCTCGATCGTATCACTCACCGATCTGTCAAAGTACCCCGGCAGACCCGCAAGAGTCATTGTTCCCAAAAGGAATGCCCATATAAGGAACACGCGTTTTTTACTTTTTCCTCTTCCGTATTCTATGGCGTTTATTCCGATATAGTAATGAACTGCCAGAAACGCCAGATATAACCAGGCGGCGAAAATGCAGATCACCAGCTTTCCCTCAAAGGTGTCTATATCACTGATGAATATATCAAAATACCTTCTGTCTCCGAAAAAGACCGTGGCAGAGATTATCTTGATCATATCCCATGCACCGAAGAGTATGACTCCGAGGCCGCTTAAGACTATCTTGCTTTTGTAATGCCTTATCCGTGCCTGATCATCGACCTGAGTAGTTAATAGTTCCGGCAAAATATCTCCCTCCTGTCGCTAAGCGTGTTCCGTTCCGTTCTTTTTCTCCAGCAGATGTATCCTTACGGCAGAGTATATCATATCAAAAAGGATCAGGCAGAAAGTCAGGTCAAGCAGAAGTGCTGCCAGTCCGCTGTGTTCGAGGTTATACTCGCTGCTGCTGTCAAAATATTCGGGAATGGTGCATAATGTGACTATCCCCAGGATCAATGCCAGAAGCAGGAACCCCCATCCTTTCCCCGTATCTCTTCCGTAGCTTATAGCGCTTATGCCAAGATAAGCATGAAGAAAAACGATAACAGAAAACAGTATGCTCACGGATATTAAAAGCACCCACTTCGCAAGAACCGTTTTTTCTCCTGAGAGTCCGTCCTTCAGATAGTCTTTCACGCCGGAGTCGGTCAATAATGAAAAGAGGATCTTTAAAAGATCCCACACGGTTAATATAATAACTCCCGTTCCGCTTAATATGATCCGGCTCCTGTACTGCCTTATTCTGCTGTCATTATTTATATCACTATGTATAAGTTCGGGCAATCCGGGGCCTCCTTATCTCCAGAAAACCCACAGAAAAACATATGCCGAAAACGTAGCCGCAAGGGTAAACGGAACCCCTATCCGCATGAAGTCCCTGAAGCTCACTTCATATCCTTCCTTCCGCAGCATCCCGACTCCTGCTATATTACAGCTTGCACCTACGGGAGTGATATT
>CACZRA010000228.1 GCA_902783395.1 uncultured Lachnospiraceae bacterium | reverse complement strand
GAGGGTGAAATGTGCTTTACGAGGGAATTGTGGAGCCGTTTTTAGCTCGGACGAAATCCAGTGCCCGTAAGCACTTGAATTGAGCGTAAAAATGCGACATTTATGGAGCATTTTAGCTCAATCATAGTGCGACGTGGCACTTAGTTTGGACGAGCGTTGGCTCTGACCGAGGAAAGCATATTTTCATCCCGAGAGCCAATGCATATTCCATCATAAAGTATACTTTTATACATAAGAAGCGATGTACAAGAGATTTATTCTGTTCCGTGATATGTCATGGCCATCATGGTGAGATCATCGAACTGCGGAGCCCCTTTTACGAAGTCCTCCACCGTCGCTTTCATGCGCTCAAGGATCACCTCCGGATCATCAGAGCTTTCTCCATCGAGCGCATCCATCATACGCTCCATCCCGAAGCGCTCATCCGAAGCATTGGAAGCCTCCACCAGACCGTCTGTATAGACAAAGATCGTATCGCCTTTTTCAAGGGTAAAGACATCATTCTCGTATTTCATATTTTCCGTATTGCCCAGCACGAAACCGTGCTCCCTTGAGAGAAGCTCGAATTTACCGCCCTTCCTCCTGACTACCGGACATTCATGCCCCGCATTGGCCTCGATGACCTCGCCGGTAGACAACGTGATGACGGCAAGCCATACCGTAACGAACATCATTTCGTCATTTCCCTCAGTGAGGCGGTTGTTCACATCCGCAAGGATCTCAGCGGGAGAGCCTCCCACCTTCGCACGGTATTTCAGCAGCACCTTTGAGACCACCATGAAGAACGCCGCAGGTATACCCTTGTCACAGACATCGGCTATAACCATGCAAAGATGGTCATCATCCACCATGAAGGCATCATAGAAATCACCGCCCACCTCTCTCGCGGGATCCATGGAGGCATAGAGACTGAAATCATCCCTGTCCGGAAACAGCGGGAAATCCTGCGGAAGCATATTTGTCTGTATCCTTGAGGCGATATCCAGCTCCGTGGCGGATCTTTCCCTTTCCGCCGTAAAATCAAGTATCTCCTTGAGATAATAGTCCATTTCCCCGGACAGATCCTCAAAGGTCTCGGCAAGGACCTCTATCTCATCACCGGTCCGGTATACGTCCTCCATATCAAATTCAAAGCGCTCTCCGGTAAGGCTGTTTATCTTTTCCGTCATGGCTCCGACAGGTCTCAA
The DNA here is from genome assembly GCA_902783395.1 of uncultured Lachnospiraceae bacterium. GTDB lineage: Bacteria > Bacillota > Clostridia > Lachnospirales > Lachnospiraceae > NK4A144. Next base: position 2,025 of record CACZRA010000228.1, on the reverse strand, counting down.
TACCCTTCCGGATAGCACTCCTGCTGCCAGCAATGCTATGAAGAGAATGAGAATGATGACGGCTGCCGTGATTATCATGACCATAACGAACAGGAAGCTGTAGAGCCCCTTGGTCGATTCCTTCGCCTCATCCATCTTGCCGAAAAGCTGAACGACGGAGCTGTCCATTTCGCCCTTTGCAGCAAAGGTCATCTGGATCCAGCCCAGGGTATCCATCCTGGCATAAGCTGCGTTGTACTCCTTCCCGTCGATGGTCACGGTCCCGAAGCCCTCGTTCTGGTACTTTGATTCATCCAAAAGATTTAGTATATCCTGATCGCAGTTTCCTCTCAAAGGGACCGAAGGCTCTCCGTTCATCGAAAGCTCTCCTGTCTCCCGGGGAGAATAGACGAGCATATCATCACTGCTGATAAGTATGGAGAATCCGTCGATGCCGTAGGTAGCGTCGGCTGCCGACCTGCTCAGCGTATCAAAACCGATGGAGCCCTTTAAGACCGCGGCAAGCTTTCCGTCCACATAGACCGGCATGCTGTATTCCACCTCCGGTTTATCACTGAAAATACTGCGCTGCGAATAGGTAAACTGAAAATCCCCGGATTTCACGGCGTTTTCGTACCAGGGACGTTTCCTCGGATCGTAATCCCTGACATTTCCGTCTTCATCGATCTTCTGCTCCGACTGCATATCCATGGCAAGCGTTACACCGTCGGGAAAGGCTATAAAGCAGTCCCTTGTCGTGTCACTCGTACCCCGGATGATCTCCTCCATCATGGGTGCCAGATTCGCTACCTTTCCGGGCAATACATACGCGTCGGGATCATTCCTCACCTTATCGTCGGGAAATAAAAGCTGAAGGGCGTACTTCCCCTCATTTTCGAGCTTCGGAGGGGACACCGGCGCCTCACCGTATCTTTCCGGATCCTCCAGCACACTCTCCGTCTGGTTTGCGAGAACGGTCAGGTCATGGCGGAGGGTCCAGAATTCCTCGTCCGTTTCCTCGGCGGACAGGGAGACAACCTTCATCATGCCCTCCTTGGTCAGATCCATTATCAGTTCACCGGATTCCTGTCTGATGATCTCGTCGTACTGACTGTCTATACTGTTACTCATGGTGAGCAGAGTGAATATGAGAGTAGCCCCTATGGCGATCGCAGCCAGCATGGTGCCTGCAACGAGCAGGACGCAGAGTATCATTATCTTGGTCTTAAGACTCCGCTTCCTGACGTTTTTATTATTCGGCTTCTTTGATTTTATGTTACCTGCTTTATGGGAGCTTTCAGAACGAATTATGTCTACCGCTTTTCCAATTTCTTCCTCCCTGTTTTTCGCGGCTATATTGACCCGTTCCTGAAGTTTTTGAAAGTTTATGTCAACCATTATCTTCTCGATTGTTAGATTTTTATGTTAACTTGCCCGGGACTCCCTTTGTAACTTTATGTCAACTCTTTACTTTAGGTATCCTTATTATCGCTTCTGTTCCGTAGTCTATGGTGGAGCGGATCTCAAGGCTTCCGTTTGACAGCCTCTGAAGCCTCTCCCGCACATTTATGATGCCGATATGGTTCGGCGAATCGTCTTCCTCAAGAGTTTCCAGATGCATGGTATCAAAGCCCGGTCCGTTATCCATGACGGTCACCACAAAGTATTTCTCGGTCTCTCTTGTGGTTATGAGGATCAGTCCTCCCTCCCCCTTAGGCACTACTCCGTACCTTACGGCATTCTCCACCAGAGGCTGGAGACTGAGCGCCGGTATCAGGAAATCCGTCACGGGAGTGAGGATGCTCACCGTGAATTCATCGGGAAATCTCAGCTGCTCTATCGCGAGATACTTCTTCACATGCTCCATCTCCTTCTCAAAGGGTATGGGCACCTTGCTGTCTATGGACCCGATATTGATACGCAGGTAATCGGACAGATCCGAGATCGCCTGCCTTCCCTTGTCCAGATCCTTGCCGCACAGCACATAGATAGTATTCAGCGCGTTATACAGGAAATGAGGCTTTATCTGGGACAGGGCGATGCTGG
>CACZRA010000227.1 GCA_902783395.1 uncultured Lachnospiraceae bacterium | reverse complement strand
GAGGGTGAAATGTGCTTTACGAGGGAATTGTGGAGCCGTTTTTAGCTCGGACGAAATCCAGTGCCCGTAAGCACTTGAATTGAGCGTGAAAATGCGACATTTATGGAGCATTTTAGCTCAATCATAGTGCGTCGTGGCACTTAGTTTGGACGAGCGTTGGCTCTGACCGAGAAAAGCATATTTTCATCCCGAGAGCCAATATCAAAGACTCAATAAAGAATAGAATATGTTCACGTTCTATGAAGTTTGCGGTATTTCGTGGGATTTTCGCCGGTTTCTTTGCGGAATGTCCGGCTGAAGTAGAACTGGTCAGGATAGCCCGAGAGCTCTCCTACTCTTGCGATCGGCTCATCTGTATTTGCAAGCAGACGCTTAGCTTCCTTCATACGCAGGGAAGTCAGGAACTTCACCGGAGACTCTCCCTTATTCTTTGTAAAGATCCTGCTCAGATATGCCGAAGAGAAACCGTAATCCGCGGCCAGAGCCCCGAAGTCGATCTCCTCCCTGAAATGCTCCTTGATATACCGCTCTGTCTGCTTAACGATCTCCGCGGCGCTTTTGCCTGATATCCCCTCATCATCGGGAAGCTCGTATGTTTCCTGCAGCTTCAGGCTTATTTTTTCAAGTATCGCTGAAAGCTTGTCTTCCGATACCGGCTTGAGCAGATAATCAAAAACCCCCTGCCTGATCGCCTCCTGTGCGTACTCAAAATCCGCATAGCCTGTAAGTATCACGGTAATTATCTCCGGGTATTTTTCATGTATGATCTTCGCAAGCTCAAGGCCGTCCATCTCCGGCATGCGTATATCCGTGAATACTACATGGATGTTACCGTCTTCAAGCGCAGAAAGCGCGGACTTCCCTTCCCCGCATTCCGCGGCTATCCTGAAGCTTTCATCCATCTCCGTTATCCGTCTTTTGAGCGACTGCCTCAGCATATATTCATCATCTGCAAGCAGCACATTGTAATGGTCTATTTTTACCATGATGATTTGATTCAGATATCGGGATAATCTGCTATATCCGGACACAGCTCAAGCAGGTATATGCCCTGGAATTCCTCATCGCTCTGCTCATTCAGATCATCAATATAGCAGCCCCGTGAACTGTCAAAGGTGCGGTGGTAGTAATAAACCATCCCGTTCTGATCGGTACTCGAGTAGTTTATATGGTACAGGCCGTTAGCGCGATCATATATGCCCTCCAGCGTATCCCCATTCTCAAGGCATTCTGCCACAAGATCATGTCCGCAAAGCTTCGCAGCTTTCTCATTCGAGACCTCGACAGCACCGTATTCCCGGACGCTGTCTGTCTCATAATCAAAATAGAAATAATAGCTTTTCCATGTATGCCCGACAAAACCGTCTATCTCAGGATCATATTCCGCGTCATAACTGCTGTCCACTATCCTGAACAGATCGGTATCATCCTGGTCCTGTACCTCACCGACGCGCGAAAAAGGAGTCTCTTCCGCATTGTCACCTTTTACTTCAAAAGCGTAGGTAAGGACACCTGTTGCATAAGTGTCATTAAACAGAATGTATTTTTTGGTGCCGAAATCAAAGACCCTGTCATTTAATACAAACCCCATTCCCTCGGAATCTATGAGTTTTTTACATGTACCGTCATTTACAAACCATAAGCTCCCCTCGAGAAGCCCGGATTCATTGTAGTCAAAATCCGGTTCCGGTCCTATAAGCGCAAACCCTTCGTATCCGCCGTTGCCGTCAAAATCATCTATATCGAAGAACCGGATATCGTCATTGTCGGCCCCTGCTTCATTTATAAGCTTTTGCGTCAGATTATCCGCGATCTCCGTTTCTGACAAAGGTATTGTCTCACTGTTATCCTCTGCATCATCCTCTGACGAAAAAATAAGGTCTTTATTGCCGACCGGAGCGGTTTCCGACGTTTTTTCCTGTTCCGTGGATGATTCTTCTTCCTGTTTATTCGTATCCGTATCCGTATTCACAGCTTCTTTACTGCCGCATCCTGCCAGAAGCATACATATTACCGCAAAAAAACATGCTGTCATTCTGATCCGTTTCATTTACCCTGTGATCTCCTTTTCACTGTAATCCGGTTTCCTGATCTACTATCATACCATAGATTCATCTCACATGCCCGCCGACAGTTACGAAGGCACCGCCCTCTTCCTTATTTCCGAAATCAAAGACAAACGGGATGCCGTCAAGCAGATACAGGCGGATAAAAATATTTAGTATGCCCATGCCCTCTATCTTAAGGCTCGGAAGCACGCCGGTACGGAGTATCTCGTCCATGTTCCGTCTTAATTCCCTGTCTACATCGGGATCAAAGCCCGGACCGTTGTCCGAGACCGTGATATGCCAGTCATCGCCGTCTCTTGCCCCTTCAACCTTGATCTCCCACGGAGCGACATGCGACATGACAGCCTTCACTGCGTTCTCCACGAGAAGCTGTACGCAGAGCTTTGGAACCATGCAGTCCAGAATATCATCGGAAATCTCATAGATATAAGTAAGCCCGTCACCGAAGCGTCTTTTTATGCACCCGAGATAACGGTCCACCTGTTCCATCTCCTCCTCGACCCTAATCCGCATTTCGCGATTGGAAGAAATATAGCGAAGTATTGATGTGATATCCCCGCACATCTCGGAAACCTCGGCCGTCATGCCGGAATCCGCCATCTCGCCTATCATCGAAAGTGAATTATACAGGAAATGCGGATTCATCTGGGACTGGAGGGCAAGCATCTGCGCCTGCATCTCCTGCTCTTTAAGAGTCAGCATTGTATTGGTCGCGTTTTCCTGTGCCTCAATGCTGCTGTTTATCGAATCCTTAAGTTCATCTATCTCCGTCACGCCGGAATCCGGTATCCCGAGTCTTTCAAACTGCGCCTTGTCGGCCTTTGTAAGAAAAGCATGGATCCGGCTCATCGGATCGCTCATCCTATTTGAGAGCGCCGCGGCAAGTGCCAAGCATATACCGAAGATAAATATGACCGCAAGAAATATGGGGATAAAGGATCTGTATACCGGAACCATGAAGACCTCATCATCCACCGCCATTGCCACCGTAAGGCCGTCTGACTCATCCTCCGAAAAGCAAAGGAACTGTTTTTTACCCGTATATGTATTCCTTATCTCTCCGTCACCATCATCCTTATGGGAAAAATACGGATACACCGCTGCTTCCGGGTATATCTGGCGTCCGTCACGGTCATAGACCGCTATCACAGGATCAAGCGCGGAGATATCATGCTTCAGCGGCTCAAACACTTCATCATAGTAGGTCTTTACCTCAATGAATCCCAAAGGGGTATGAAAGTCACCGTAAAACATACGGCACAGTGAAAAATAGAAGGTATCCTCGTCCACTCCGGCGCTCCTTGAAACGAGCGGATCCTGAGCCGGAGCATAGATGTATTTTTTGCCGGCAGCTGCCTCGGTCTTATCGTACCAGCCTGTATCCTTCACGCTTCCGTCCAGGTCTCCGTAGTAATTTCCCACGCCGAAACCGCCCTCCTCGACATCGTAGAGATTAAGCTGTCTCGTCGAGAAATCAAATCCTTTTAATGAGATCATCGTCCCTGCCAAAGCCTGTCTTGCGCGGTTTTTCTCGAAGGAAGCAGGCGCGTTCATATACTCTTTAAACTCATCTCTCAGCTCCCCGGAAGCCATTGAATAGAGGAGAATGGTATCCATCTCCTTCACTGTCTGTCCGAGACTCGCCGCAACCTGTACACAGCTTGCCTGCATATCCTGCGTAGCATGGCTTTTGAGCGTTCTGTACTGCATCACGGAAAAGATCAGTGAGATCAGACCGAGTGTGACGATGCTTATAAGAAGCAGCGCCCGCAGGAAGATCGTCCGTATGCTCTTCTTTTTTACGGAAGATTTTAAGCCGGGACTCATATCCGTCATGGCCGGATCTCAGAGAACGATCTCCATTTTGCTGTCTATATAGCCGGTTTCAAGTCTTAATTCACCGTCCACATATATCTTAAGCTTTCTTGCGGCCTTTATGCCCTTGTAATATCTGCCGGGCAGGCTTACGTCCCCTTCATCCTCTGTTCCGGCATCTGCCGTGTTATCGCTCCCCGCGCCGCGTTCGCTTATGGAAAGGGTACGGTTTTTATCCGACCAGCATATCCGTACGATCTCGTATTCCCCCTTTTCATATGCATAATCATCGCCGGCATCATCATAATAAACAAACTCTCCGTCTGCTCCGGTATAGATATGGAGCTCAACCGGATCGTCGTTATCTTCCATGGCAAAGGTGAGCCCCTGTCTCATGGGTATGACGGCTCCGCTCCTTGCAAAAACCGGTATGCTTTCAATCGCAGCCTCCACCGTAACGGTCTGTCCGCCCTTATATTTTTTATTGTCCCGTATATCGTACCAGTCATATCCCGCCGGAAGATAACACTCCCATGTCTTTTCCCTTTCAAGCTCAAGGCTTTCCGCCTCATAATACATAGGCTCCGTCACGGGACATATGAGCAGGCTTCTCCCGAACATGAACTCGTCAGACCTTTCCGCAGCCTTATCATCATCCGGGAAATCAAAGAGCAGGCTTCTCATCATAGTATCTGACGCGAGCCTTACCGAGCCTGCCAGTGAGTAAATATAAGGCATCAGCTTATATCTGAGCTTTATGGCTTTTGCAATGGCATCATAGAAAGGCTCTCCCTCCCTGCCGAAATTCCATATCTCACGCGGAGTGTCCGTGCCGTGAGAGCGGAACATGGGAAGAAACGCCCCCATCTGAAGCCATCTGACATAGAGCTCGCAGTATCCCTTGTCCTTCACCCCGTCATCGTACGCTCCCGTCCAGAACCATTTGGGCGTCGGATCGTTATTGCAGCCGCAGCCTCTGTTTTGCCACTCCCTGCCCACAGTAAAAAAACCGCCTATATCAAGCGTCCAGTAAGGATATCCCGAAAGGCCCATATTAAGCCCTTCTCTGATCTGCCTTCTCAATGTCTCCCAGGATGCGCAGGTATCTCCGGACCACAGCATGGCAGCGTATCTCTGCCCCGAGGCGAAACCTGAGCGTGTGAGGTTCAGGACACGCTTCTCCTCCGTCTCCTTCCTCTGGTTTTCAAATATCCCCTTTGCATGCATAAGGGCGTAGGCATTTGCCTTTTCGGGAGGCAGATATTTCTTATGCTCGTCTCCTACTATCTGATAGCGTTTCCAGGGCTCGCGCTTTATCTCACCTCCCCAGTCGGGTCCGGAAAAAGGCTCCGTGGAATCACACCAGAAGGAATCAAAGCCCTTGTCGAAAAGCCCCTCCTTTACCTGCTTCCAGTAGACCTCCCGGGCCTTTTCGTCAAAGGCGTCATAGGTCGCAAGATCATTTAAGAGCTGTCCCTTTGCCATGAATTCATCATAGTTTTCCGTACCGGAATTCATATTCGGCCAGACGGATACCATGGTATGCACATTCATTTCATGCAGCCTGTCAGCGCATTCCTTCATATTGCCGTAGCGCTTCGGATCAAGTATCTTATTGCCCCACTTGTCCTTCTCCCAGGTATTCCAGTCCTGAACGACACAGTCAAGCGGTATGCCGAGTTCCCTGTACTTCGCCGCGACCTCCACGAGCTCGTCCGCCGTATAATACTGCTCCTTGGACTGCACGTAGCCATATGCCCATTTGGGCAGCATCGCGGCATCCCCTGTCAGATACCTGAACCCGGCTATTATCTCATCCATACTGTCTCCTTTGATGAAATAATAATCAAGATAAGGTATCGTGTCGAAGAAAAGATAGGAGCCGTTTTCAGTATCGGAAAAAGTCATGAGCGAGGTACAGTCAAAAAACATGCCGTATCCTTTATCGGACACAAACATCGGCATGGGTATCCTCATATTGTGCTGGTACAGGTACTGCACATGATGACGGTAATCATAGATCCCCTCTTCCGCCTGGCCGAGGCCGTGTATATGCTCATCTTCCGCAAAGCAGAAATGAAGCCTCCCCTGCCAGGCCTTATGGTCCTCGACCTCCTTCAGGTTCTTTATGAAGTTCCTTTCTCCGTCAACGGTCTTCACCCTGTCGATCACGGGAGCCTCATCTCCTGTCGTATATTTCATGACAGGGATCTGAATGAATTCCTTTTTTCCTTCTACAAGGAGCAGCTTTTCATCTGCCCCCCTTCTCCACGTGATGCGAAGATCATCCTTTGATACATCTGCCTCAGCTTCTCCGCCGCTGACCCTGTACGAAGACTCAGTCTCTTCATATGAGACCGCAAAGCTGTCATCGATCTTCTTCGCCCTTTTGTCCAGAAGCATGGAACCCGGCGCACTGAAGGCTTCTTTACCGTATCTTACATGAATGATGTTTTTTCTGACATAAGACAGCTCAAGCCGTTCATTGTCTTTTTCTGCATAGATCCTGCTGCCTTTTTCCGATATCCGAATACTGTCCATTTTTATTCCGCATTACTTCCTGTCTGTTTCAGACAAACTTTACCGCTGTTCCGTATGCCATGACCTCTGCAGAGCTCTGCATTATAGACGAGGTCGCATACCTGAGACAGACCACAGCATCTGCTCCGAGACCCTCCGCCTCCTTTATCAGCCTGTCAGTGGCCAGATTTCTGGCATTCATCATCATCTCGTTATAGCTGCCAAGCTCTCCGCCTACCAGTGTCTTAAGCCCTGAACCGATGTCCTTAAGCGCATTGACCGTCTGGATCGTGCTGCCCTTCACTGTCCCGAGCATTTCAAGATTCTTTCCGTTGATCGTTTCCGTTGTTACTACCAGCATATCCTGCCTCCTTTTTTATATAAAAATTATTAACTGTTCCTTGATTTTCTTCCCGGAAGCGGCCCTATATGCTTCTTGTACAGCCTGTAAAAATTAGACATGTTCCTGAAGCCGCATTCCATTGCGATGGATGATACCGATCTGTCCGTAGTCAGGAAAAGCTCCTGGACCCTGTTTAACCTGAGCATGGTGAGATACTCGGAAAAACCTCTGTTTGTCACGTTCTTAAAGTAGCTGCTGAAATAATTAGGGCTCATATACGCCAGGGCCGCGACCTCCTCCAGTGTCACGGCATCCGTATAATGCGAATTGATGTAATAGATCGCCTGTTCCAGCCTTTTCATCGAGCGTTTCTTTTCGTTAAGGCTTATATCAGGCTCCGGATTCTCATTCTCATAATGCCTGATGAGCAGAGTAAGTATCCTCATGATATCCGCCCTTATCATACCTTCATAGCCCTTCTCCTTACAGCGGGCTTCCTTCGCTATCTCATCCATTATGCCGCGTATCTCTCCTGTCCTTTCATCGGTAGAGGAAATAAGATTTCTGAAATGACTGCCCAGATAAAAGAAAGGCTTCAGGTATTCATTCTCCGATGATGCGGAAGGATCAGACACTACCTCCGGCGCGAAGGTGAGCACGAGCACATCCATGGAACGCTCCGTTACCGTCCAGCCGTGCGGCTCCACCTGATTGAAGATGATGATATCCCCCGGCTCCACCTCATATTTTGTTCCGTTTATGAAATAATCGGCAAATCCGGAAAGCACACAGGTGATCTCGCAGAAGTCATGATAATGAAACCTCTCCGGATCGTTATCCTGCTCCAGAAGCGTCAGTTTCCTTATCAGCACCGGAAAATCCTCCGGCAGTCTTGTGTGATCCTTGCATATTTCCAAATCAAAATGCCTCCGATACTCATTCTATCATCGAAGGCATTTCGTTTACAATGATCCTTTATCTTTTACCGTCGGGTGTTTTTACCCCTCAAGAACCTTGTACCCCATATATCCGGCAAGCTCCTTCAGCTCCTTTGAGTAATCCCCGAAGATCAGGACCTGATGGTGCCCGAAGCCGGCAAGATTGTGCATATATTTTCTCGCGTCGTCCATCTGTATGTAATAATACGGACTGCAGTAGACGTCATCATACTCGGTGCGGATGACTTCTCCTGTTTTTATGCAGATGGTATCTCCCGCGGGATTGAACCGGCCTAAAGTGACCTTATCCTGTTCATTCTCGGTAAAGTCTACCTGCAGCTTGCCGCCGAAGCCCTGACCGGTGAATGCCCAGAGCTTATAGTTCAAAGGCTTTGTGCCGTAGCCGTTCATCAAAAGGGCGGGAACCGCATGGTGGATGCGCAGCAGCTCGTCTGTCTCATGGTTGGGATTGCCCATGAAGCAGGGACGGTTCGCCGTATACTGCATGATACACATGGCCATGAGAGCGTTCAGATCCTCTTCGCAGCCGCTGGGGATACCCTCGTCCTTCATTATCGAGTGGCACATACAGGGGGTGAACTTCCTGTTCTGCGGTATCTCCGAGGTACAGAGCTCATGACACGCTGTCGTAAAGGCATTGCACTGATAGACATCCATCATCTTTTTTGCAGCCAGATAATACTTGATATCATTTATGAACCAGTCTGTATTGACTTTCGTATCCTTTGAGCCGTTTATTATCTTATCGGCTATGGGCTTCGCTTCCTCATCGGTTATCTGATCCATATACTTCGTGATCTCATAGAACGGCAGCTTGATGACCTCAAGGCCGTATTTCTGCCTTAAGATCTCGGGATCGCGGATAAGGCTCTGTATACCGAAGGTAGGCTGGGCTGCCGCAGAAAGGCAGAGAACCCTTGTACAGGCTATTGCCTTCCTTACCCACAGATAATGCAGTATCTCGTTTAAGTCCTGCATATCCATAGCGACATAGGCTTCCACTCCTATGCTCCTGCAATATGCCGCAAAATCAATACCCTCGTTTCCGTTCTGCATCACGACCACAGGCTTCTTATAACGTTCAAGCTTCGGTATGCGCCATCCCATGCAGAGGAAGATATCAGCCTTGTCCAGATCCTCTTCTATCTCGGCATATTTCTCCTCCGTCACTACGAATTTCTCCTCATAGCGGCAGTCGATCATCGGCATCAGCTCTGCTTCAGGGATCACGTTCTTAAGCTCCTCACCCATCTGCTTAAAATACTTATCCGCAGCTGCTGACTCGGCTTCCTTTGTCATATCTTCTTTGTGTCCCGCGCGGCAGGGTCCCTCCCAGAAATGGGAGTGCACCAGACAGCCTACTATGGGGCGTACCACGAGTTTCTCTTCCATTGCGAGTTTTTTCATCAAAAATACCTCCTGTAATCAAAAACAGCCTCCAATGATATTCATTGTAGGCTGTTTCGTTACGATTATCTTCGCTTTTTCTTTTCAAAATGTGTACTTTCTTACGCTGATATGATATCAGCGGGAGGTCATATCGATCATCCGGTCGATCTCATCCACATGATCCTTATGTACTGCAAAGCGCAGGAATGAATCACCCCTGACTCCCTTGATCACATAATTATGGCTCTCTATCTTGAAGAATGGCTTCTTAAGCTGCTTCATATACAGAAAAGACCCTTCAATCTGCCGAAGGGACTCTATATCCTCATCATCAAGAGGAGCCTCAGTGAGAAGATCAAATGCATCCCATCCGGCTTCCGTACACGCCTCAAGTGATCTTCTTCTGTCTGTTATCTTCATACCG
>CACZRA010000226.1 GCA_902783395.1 uncultured Lachnospiraceae bacterium | reverse complement strand
CGGTCAGAGAAACCCTTATGGTATCCCCTATCCCTTCATAGAGGATGATGCCTATGCCCACTCCGGACTTGATGTTTCCCGAGACCAGAGAGCCTGCCTCTGTGATCCCCACGTGTAATGGATAAGGACACTTCGGTGCAAGGGCTTCATGCGCATGTACCGACATCATCACATCTGAGGATTTTATCGATACGACTATATTCTCATATCCCGCACGTTCTATCATATGCACCTTATCAAGCGCGGACTCCACTATGCCTTCGGCAGTCACTCCGCCGTATCTGTCCAGGATGTCCTTTTCAAGCGACCCTGAATTCACCCCGACTCTTATGGGTATCCCTCTGTCCTTTGCCGCGGACACAACCTCAAGAAGCTTTTCCTCCCCGCCTATATTTCCGGGATTTATCCTGATCTTGTCCGCTCCGTTTTCGACAGCCTTTATTGCCATGCGGTAGTCAAAATGGATATCGGCGACCAGCGGGATATGGATCCTCTTTTTTATTTCGGATATGGCTTCCGCGGAGGCCTCATCCGGAACCGTGCACCTTACGATATCGCAGCCCGCTTCCTCAAGCCTCAGTATCTGCCCGACAGTGGCATCCGTATCCTTTGTTACCGTATTGGTCATGGACTGGATAAGTATGGGATTTCCACCGCCTATGACCCTGTCGCCTATGCTTATGACTCTGGTTTTGTCTCTGTACATAACTTCCGTCTTTCCTTTTTATGTATGTTTCAGCTCTTCCGGAACAGAAATCAGTATAGCATTTTTATTTCCTTATCTCAAAGGACGCATCCTCAGTCCTGCTGTTGCCGAATTCGTCCGTTGCAAGCACCTGAAGCTTATATTTTCCACTCTTTGTCAGCTTTTCACCGTTGTAATCAACACCGTTCATGATCATCCTGACCTGTACCATGCTGTCATCATCTGCCGCAGCTCCTCCCTCCTTCATCATGAAGCTCTTAAGGGTACTTCCGTTGAGCCCCAGAAGCCCTCTTATGACCGGAGATTTCCTGTCTATAGCGAAAGCAAGACTCCTCCTTGCGGTATTGCCCGCTTTGTCGCTCGCCTCGGCACGTATAATATATATACCGCTGGTGGTAAAGGTCAGATCTCTTTTATCATATCTTTCTTCACCGTCATATTTTCCGGAGAGGTCATACCGGGTCACTGTCTCCTTCAGCGTACAGTCATCACCCGAATCATCCGAGACTTCCATATGGATCGTTATATCCTTCCCGTATACTCCCCTGTCAGAAGCCCCTTCAAGTGTCAGCTCAGGCACCTTCCCGTCCTTTTTCTCAACAGTGAAGCTGTCCCTTGCGGTATTGCCCGCGCCGTCTGTCGCCGTTATCTCATATTTTCTTATCCCGTACGGAAGGCGGGATATATCAATCACCGCTTTCTCCCTGACTCCCGTCCCCCTGTACAGTGTTTTCTCACCGTTTGATATCGTAACATAGGATACTCCGGTAAGCTCATCCGAAGCACTTATCATCATCGAAAGCTTATCATCGGTTATCTCACAGGCCCCCGCGGAAATAACGGGAGCGGTCTTGTCCAGCACTGCTTCGGAGGGAAGATCCGCATAGGTCCTGTGACCCATGCCGTCCTCCGAATAAACGGAAAACCTGTACACACCGTCCCTGTCAAGAAGGAACTCCGTTCTTTCCGTTATCTCCTCAACCTCACCGTTCTTTGCTCCCGTGATACCGCAGTAAACATGGGTATGGTCCAGCGGATATACCTCAAGCCTTAATCCCTCTTCACACTCTGTAAGCAAGGCCCGGGGGACATCGTATATCCCGTCGGTAAAGCTTACATGGTATGAAGCGATAAGCCTCACACCGTCTCCGTCAGAATATTTTTTATAAAATGACACCGTCCCGTCACCGTCCCCCGGAAAAAGGTCGTATTCACCGTTCTCTACCGGATTCAGGGTACTGCCGCTGTCATCGTCAAAAAGAAACATCTCCCCCCTATCAAGCCTGTCTTCATTAAATCTGAATCTTACAGGCCCCGCATTTACGGCATGACCGTCCCCGTCAAAAATGACCTCTCTGCCCATTGCGTCAAGCGCTTCTATTTCCTGTCCGACAGCAGACGGTGCCGCATAGATCACCATATGTACAAATATCAGGTTGATAATAAGGGTAAGGCTCATGATACATAAAGCCCGTGTAATAGTCTTAATATCTTCGTTATCCATCATTCATTTCTCCTTTTCATCTGCGCCGGTCCCTCAGTCAGGTCTTTCAAAAAAACGTGACAACGGCCGGCATAAATCGCCCCTCGTCTCATGTGCGGTACCGTAAGTGAAGGCAATGCACATGACCAGGCATCTGTTATCATGACTTATAAGAATGAATGCATTGAATCCGGATGAAGATCATCATCCGTTTTGAGCGACTACATACTATCACCAAAAGGCGGTTTATGCAAGAGTTATATTTAGTACTCTGAGAATATCCTCACGGGAAGCCTTTACATTTCCCTGTACCATTTCCCCGGAGCCTCCGCCCCTTGCTGAAAGCTTCTCCTTCAAAAGCCCGGATATGATCCTTGCATCCTGCCCCGGATGGGAAAGGATGAAATTATATCCGCCTGCGTCATCCGATGCGAAGACCGCACAGATCCCCTTATGATCCCGGACAAGCATGTTAACTGCATTCCTCTGTACCGTATTATCCACGGCTTCGGTAAAAATAACCGCATCATGGGAATCAGCCGGGATAGCGTAAGCTGCTTCTTCAAGTCTCCGGCCAGCTTCGTTTTTTATCCTCAGCCTGTATTCCCCGTTCTCCCTGAGAAGTCTTTCAACCGCATCCTTGAGCTTATCGGTGCTTTCGGAAAGGACATGTGACAGTTCATCCGTGATATCCTGTAAATGTGAAAGGTGCTCATAAGCACGCCTCCCTGCCAGAATGGTCAGTCTCATACCTCCCTTGTACCTTATTGCCCTGAGGATCTTTATGATGCCGATCTCCCCCGTCCTTGATACATGAGGCGCACAGCAGGCACAGACATCCACTCCGGGTATGGTCACGAGCCTGATATCCTCCTTAAGCTCTATCTTGCTGCGGTATTCCTTTCCCTTAAGCTCTTCCGGAGCATAATATCTGCATTCCACCGGAATATCCTTATATATGACCTCGTTAGCCCTGCTCTCAAGCATGACGAGCATATTGCCGTCAAGTTCCTTTGAGGTATCAAGCGTAACGATATTATCCGAAAGGTGAAAGCCTTTATTTTCCGAATGAAACATATCATGAAGCAGCCCGGACAGGATATGCTCTCCCGTATGGTTCTGCATATTTGAGAATCTGTGTTCCCAATCTATATGTCCCGTCACCTCATCACCGGTCCCTATATCGGAAAGGGCGCATCTTACCCTGTGCGTTATCACACCTTCCTTTATCGAAGCATGCAGGACTTCAAAGCCGCTCAGGATGCCTGTATCAGAGCTCTGGCCACCCTCTTCGGGAAAGAAAAGCGTCCTGTCAAGGATCACAAGAACACAGCCGTCCTCATCCTCCTTTACATCAAGTACCACGGCGGTAAACTCTTTCTCATACGGTGCGTCATCATAAAGCTTTACGGTTCCGGTCATATCTCCTCCACCGTACTGAACGGTATTTCCTTTACTCCTCTTGCACGGCATAAGGCCGAGGACGATCCCCTGTAGGAAAGCGGTTCACCCTTTATGTCGGTAACCGTACAGCCTGCCTCCCCGGCAATAAGAGCTGCCGCGGCATAATCCCATATCTGTATCTTCATCTCAAAATACAGGGAACACTTTCCCATGGCCACACAGCACATGTCCCAGGCAGCCGTCCCGGAACGTCTGATATCTATACATTTATCCATGAGACTCTTCGCTATCCTGAAGGTCTCATCCCTGAGCTCTGTATAATACGGCGCGGTCCCGAAAGTAACGAGAGCTTCCGATAACGGCGCCCCGGATGACATGATCCTCTCTCCGTTCATATACGCACCCTCACTGGATACGGCATAATACATCTCCCGGACATAAGGATTGTATACTACTCCGATATAGGGTCTGCCGTCCTT
>CACZRA010000225.1 GCA_902783395.1 uncultured Lachnospiraceae bacterium | reverse complement strand
TTTTCTGCGCAGTTCTTTTTCGCAAAATATGCCCTTTGGCATATTTTGAGCACCGTTTAGACACGCTATGCGTGTCTGGTGCCGGGGACGCCCCGGCCCCGTTGAGAGAGAATACACTAATGCACTTTCTTAGTGCAATAGATGAGAAAAAACAACCAGCAGAAAACATCTTATTTATAGAGCCAGATACATTATACCGACGCTATAGCTTCGAAGGCTTCGAGCTCCGCGTTTTCATGCGAAAGCCCCTGCTCCTCAAACCTTCCTATCGCTGCTATCATCTTCTGATAATCCCTCGGTATGATCTTTTTGAAGTCCGGAATATAAGACTTGAAATCACCGAGGATCTCAGATGCAAGCTCCGATCCTGTTTCCCTCTCATAGTCATTGAGTATCTCCTTCAGCTCCTCTATATCATATTTATCATGAAGCTCCTCCATATTGACCATGTCCTTATTGATCCTCCTGTAGAGAAGATGATCCCTGTCCAGGACGTAGGCGATCCCACCGCTCATGCCGGCGGCAAAGTTTTTGCCTGCAGGTCCGAGGATCACTGCCCGGCCTCCCGTCATATATTCAAGCCCGTGGTCTCCGACACCCTCACATACTGCAGCGGCGCCGGAATTTCTCACACAGAACCTCTCGCCCGCTACGCCGCAGATATAAGCCTTCCCGGAGGTAGCGCCATATAGTGCTACATTTCCGATTATTATGTTGTCGGAAGCTTTAAATGTAGATTCTTTAGGAGGTGCCACTATAAGCTTACCTCCGGAAAGGCCTTTGCCGAATCCGTCGTTCGCATCTCCCTCAAGACGTATGGTAACGCCCTTTGGTATGAAAGCTCCGAAGGACTGCCCGCCGCCGCCGCGGGCGTTTATAATATATGAGTCTTCCTCAAGCTTATCCTGCCCGAATCTTTTGGTCACCTCCGATCCGAAAATGGTCCCGAAGGCCCTGTCAGTACTGGATACATCAAGGCTGACCGTTGTCTTCCCGCCGTCAAGCATGGGAAGCAGCACCTTCTCATCAGGTGTTCTCTCCGTATGGAAATCAAAAAGACTCTCCGGATCAAAATGTCTGATCTCAGCCTTTGCAAATTCGGAGTCCAGGATATAGGACATATCTATAAGTCCCGAGCGAATGCCGTTAATATTCTCACGTACCTTTAGGCAGTCGGTACGTCCTACCATCTCATCCACGGTCCTGAAGCCAAGGGACGCCATTATCTCCCTGAGCTCCTCGGCTATGAAATGCATGAAGTTTATTATGTACTGGGGTTTCCCCGTAAATCTCTTTCTGAGCTTCTCATTCTGAGTCGCAATACCGACCGGACAGGTATCCTTGGAGCATACCCTCATCATCATACATCCGAGGCACACAAGGGGAGCAGTGGCAAATCCGAACTCCTCAGCTCCGAGAAGTGCCGCTATGGCCACATCACGTCCCGACATGAGTTTCCCGTCGGTTTCAAGCACCACCCTGTCACGGAGCCCGTTTTCTATGAGACTGTGATGTGCTTCTGCCACACCCAGCTCCCAGGGAAGCCCTGCCCCGTGTACCGATGAGAAGGGAGCCGCCCCGGTGCCTCCGTCATATCCCGATATGAGGATGAGCCCGGCACCTGCCTTCGCAACGCCTGACGCTATGGTCCCCACGCCGGTCTCGGAGACAAGCTTCACCGAGATCCTGGCATTCCTGTTGGCATTCTTAAGGTCATATATGAGTTCCGCGAGATCCTCGATGGAATAGATATCATGATGTGGCGGAGGCGATATAAGCGATACCCCCGGTGTGGAGCATCTTATCTTTGCGACCCAGGGATATACCTTCTTGCCCGGGAGATGTCCGCCCTCTCCGGGTTTTGCTCCCTGTGCCATCTTTATCTGTATCTCTTTCGCGGAGTTTAAGTATGCGCTCGTCACGCCGAACCTTCCCGATGCGACCTGCTTTACGGCAGAGTTCCTTATGGTACCGAAGCGCTCCGGATCCTCGCCGCCCTCTCCGGTATTTGACTTGCCGCCAAGGCTGTTCATGGCCACCGCTATGGTCTCATGAGCTTCCTTTGAGAGAGAGCCGTAGGACATCGCCCCAACCTGGAAGCGCTTCACTATCTCATCCGCGCTCTCGACCTCATCAATGGGCACCTTATCACCCGCCGGTACGAAATCCAGCAGTCCTCTCAGAGTATGCGGCCTTCCCTCATCGTCGACCATCCCCGTATATACCTTGAACTGCTCATAGTCATTATTTCTTACTGACTGCTGAAGATTAACTATGGTCTCGGGATTGTATAGATGATCCTCCTTGTCCCTGCCGGTCCTTAAGCTGTGGAAGCCCGTGGAGTCAAGGGTGGTATCCACTCCCAGTCCCAGGGGATCAAAGGCATGGTCATGCCTGAAGGCCGTCTCCTGCTCTATCTCCTTTATCCCTATGCCTCCGACACGGCTTACCGTACCCGTGAAATATCTGTCTATCACTTTCTTTGAAAGTCCTATCGCTTCAA
>CACZRA010000224.1 GCA_902783395.1 uncultured Lachnospiraceae bacterium | reverse complement strand
TTTTTCCGCCGTTCATTTTTTTTGCTTCACGGAATACTTTTTTGAGCTTCTGCTCCACTCCCCCGGCTTCCGTAAACACCGCGAAATGATCCTGTCCGAAACGGCTGCTGTTTTCCTCGCCGAAAACATCACTTATGATCTCAGCCAATGACTTGATAAGCACGTCACCTTCCGAGAATCCGTATCTCTTGTTGTAATACTTCATGCCTCTCAGGTTAATGAAAACTATAGCGGACTCTATGTCGTGCTCGTGCATATTCTTGCGGCCGTTCTCTGCAAGCTTGAAGAAGTGGGTCATGCTGGGAAGGCCGGTCATGTGGTCAAAATTCATCTCACGGAAGATGCTTTGTTCGCGGAACTTCTCATCCACCTCTCCGTCAGCGGAATGACCGATCCTGTTTTCGTTCGCACGGTCCGGATTCTGTTCGTAATATTTGCGCTTATCCTCATACATTCTTTCATCAGCACGCCTCAGGGCCATGCGGACGTTGCGGCTGTCGCACTCCACGGCCCCGCCAAGGGCAAACATGACATTACCGGCTTTCTCACAAAGCTTCCTTATCTCTTCTATCTTTTCATCGAGCTCCTCCTGAGTGATATCCGTGATGATGACGGAGAATTCATCTCCTCCCGCGCGGAACACTTCATTCTCACCGAAGAGCCCGCCAAGGATCCCCGCCGCGTTTTTCAGCATGATATCCCCGGCATTGTGGCCTTCGAAATCATTGACCGCCTTCAGCCCGTTAAGGTCTGCAAAGATGACACCTACAGACCTGACATCACTGTCATCCGCGTGACAGAGATTATCGACGACATTATTCATTTCGTTCCTGTTCATGACCCCTGTAAGCAGGTCCTTGGAGCTCAGCATCCTGAGCCTGTCAAGAAGATAATAATTTCCGAGCTCAGATCCCACAATGAATGTCGTAACCTCCAGGGTTTCCTTTATCTTTACCGCAAGATCCGGATTGAAATTCAGTGACCACATGAAGCCCATGAGCTGGTTTCTTGATTTCAAGGGGTAAAGCACGATATTGTGTGCTCCTGCCGAGGTCAGGGATTCATACCAGACGGGATTCCTTTCTTTTATTATCTCCATGTCCTGCTCATTTTTTGCGATGATACAGTCGCTTCCGGCGATGGTCCCGATCCATGACTCCGCAATGTCATAGAACTCGTCATTTACATAGTTCTCCATGGGGAGAAGCTTAGAACCCTCCGCAAAAGCTTCTCCGAGCACGGCGCATGAACGGTTGAATTCATTCATGACAAGGATACAGCAGTGCTCAGCGTCACAGAGTTCGCGGATGCTCGATATGACATCCTTCATCGTGGACTTGAAATCATTGGTGCCCCTGAGCCTTATGCAGGTATCAAGGACGGAGGATGCCACGTCCGCAGAGATATTTGAAAGATTCCCTGAGTCCGCCTCCTGATTTATCTCCATCATATAAAGACAATAATGCAGATCATCATTATCGTCCCCTAAAGGAATGAACATCATATTGAACCATACGTCCATCCTGTCGGGATGAGCGTATGAATGAAGGCACTTTTTTTCTACTGCAGCGCGGTAGCAGTAGTCCTCAAAATTGAGATCACGGGTCAGATAATCCGTATATTCTGAATTTGGGACAAATTTCTCCCTGAGCATATTCACCCCGGGAGCCGGATGCTCGATAGAATCAATATAAGGCTTATTTCCCGCAACAATCCGGAATTTACCGTATTTTCCGTCAGGAAGCGTCTCGACCGATACCACGCAGGTCATTGCCGACATGCCGTCTACTATTGTCTGAAAATCCATAATAACGTCCCCCTCGGTACCTTACATTCCTGATCACCTGTGTCCTGATGTCAATTTTCGTCTTTGGATTCCTCCGTGCTTTCTGCTGCATCCTCATCCGCAGACGCTGATTCTTCGGATACGTTCTCATCAACGGACGCTGATTCTTCGGATACGGATACGGTCTCTGTCACCTGAACGGGATCAGCCGCAGCCGCGGAGCCTGCAGCCTGCGGTTTATTTTTGCTTATACTCCCTACGCTCTCTGACAGGCATCCCACAACATACGAGATAAGATAGAGGTCGCAGATGACACCGATGATCCTGCCTGCAAAAGGGATCACCAGCATGACCTCAAGCACCGATATGCAGATGACCGCAGCCAGAAATCTGTTCATTTTCGGGAACAGGAGTCTTCCGAGAGATGCTCCGGTAAAGCAGGTTCCCGCGCAGAGCAGTATTATGTATGCCAACAGCAGCAGTACTCCTGCAGGAGCAAGAAGAACGGTGCAGAGCATAAATATCACTATTATCGGAGCACATATCCAGCCCAAAAGTCCTCTTGCCACCGCATAGCCCGGAGATTTCTTTAATTTTTCCCCGGCCTTAAGGAGGTGATCATCAAAAAGCCAGCAAAGCAGCAGACCCAAAAGCGAAATTGCAATGATCCAGTAGATCGTCGACAATACCTTTTTTATCATGACAGATCCTACTGTCTCCGCAACGGCTTCCGTCTCACTCTTATCATCCTCTTCCACCTTCTGCTCGAACTCATATGATCCGACCTTTGCGCTGTCGGGAATCTGAGGCTCGCTGCCCGCTGTGATCTTCAGCCTTCCCGTGATCTCGGCATCAGGATCTATGAATAAAGAATCCGACTCTACCGTGACATCGCCGTTTATCTTTCCTGCGATGGAAACCGAATTTCCGGTTGCATGTATCCCGTTGGTCACACCGTTAAATGCAACGGTCTCACCCATTGCATATACGGTATTACTCTCTCCCGAAATATCGATGGTCCTTCCCATGGCGAAGATGTTTCCGTGCACCGGAGTATCCCTTACGGTAACTGTCTCACCCCCGAGAAAGGCACTTTCATTGATCCTTGAGTCTCTTATATCTATATCCTGTGCCACGGCAAATACAGAGCCTTCAGCCTGCGCCTGGTCCATTTCGACCGTCCTTCCCGCGGCAAAGGCCGAAAACACGGAATCTACGGACAGGTTTTCTCCTCCCCAGAACAGATTACCGCCGGTGTCCATTTCCTGCTGATCCCCTGTCGTCTCTGCAGTCTCTGCCGCAAAAACCGTCATGCACTGGAACAGGCAGAACACAAGCACAAGCAGTCCTGTTACTATCCTCTTCTTTTTCATGTTTACCTCCTTAATACAAAACCGAATACACTTCCGGATCCTGTACCGGAATATTTAACAATCATTCTACCATAGCGGAAGAATATCCAAAAGCAGGTTCTGCACAAAATAATGACCTGTTATCAACTATTGCTTCTTCAGCCACAGGCGGTACAGGATGCCCCCCGCTGCTCCTAATACGGCTATGACTGCTATCACTATTATAAATACAGTATAATTCTGCTCTCCCAGCGCGTCACCGCTCAGCGTCGAAAGCAGTATCGAAGGAAACCTTCCGACAGCGGTTATGAATAACCAGGCAGGTACGGTAAGATCCGTGAGTCCTACCGCATAAGCCAGAACATCCTTGGGACTTCCCGGGATAAGGAAGAGCAGGAATATCACAACCCGCGACTGTCCGTTTGTCTTAAGAAACTTCAACGATTCGATCTTTTCCTTTGAGATGAATATCTCGATAAAGGCCATCCCGAAGCGCCGTACCAGAAGAAAAACTATCAGACTCCCCATGGTCATCCCCAGATCGACTAT
>CACZRA010000223.1 GCA_902783395.1 uncultured Lachnospiraceae bacterium | reverse complement strand
GGCATTTGATCTTTCCCTGATCGATATGATAAAGATCGCAGAAGACGAGGGGGGGGGCGACTAGAGTGCTGCCGTCAGGTCATAGCCTTCGGCGCCGTCTATCATCACGTCAATGATATCACCGCTCATAAGGTCGTGCCTTCCGGTGCTGACAAAGACATAGCCGTCTACATCGGGAGCGTCCATATATGTACGTCCGATATAAACATCATCATCGGGAATCCTGCCCTCTATCATGACTTTCATCCGTCTGCCGCGCTGCGCTCCCGCTTTCTCAAAGGCTATCTCCTGCTGTGCCTCCATTATCTCCCTGTGCCTGCGCTTCTTCGTTGCATGGTGGATCTGCCCCTTCATGGCAAAAGCCACGGTATCCTCTTCTCTGGAATAAGGGAAGTCCCCGAGCCTATCAAAGCTCATCTTGCGGACAAAGGCTTTGAGCTCTTCATGCTCCTCCTCTGTTTCCGTGGGAAAGCCGGAAATAAGGGTGGTGCGCAGTGCTATATCAGGGATCTCACGGCGGAGCTTTTGTATTATGTCAACCAATTCTTTTTTCTTTGTCTTCCTGCCCATGAGCTTTAATATCCTGTCAGAGCAGTGCTGTATGGGCATATCAAGGTAATGACAGATCTTTGGTTCTTTCTTTATCCGGGAAATAAGCTCGTCATATATCTCCTCGGGATAGCAGTACATGAGTCTTATCCACTCAATGCCCTCTATCCTGCAGAGCTTTTCCAGAAGGAGATGGAGCGACTTTTTACCGTAGAGATCCGTGCCGTATACCGTGGTCTCCTGCGCTACGAGGACGAGCTCCTTCACTCCCTTTGACGCAAGGCGTTCTGCATCGTTTATGAGCTCCTCCATCGGCACCGATCTGTAATGTCCCCTGACTTTTGGTATCACGCAGTATGTGCAGTTTTTATTGCAGCCCTCCGCTATCTTCAGATAGGAGCTGTGCGGCATGCCGGCAGGCTCGGAGACTCCGCTCAGATATGATGATCTGTCGATGCTTTCCGTATGTCTTGCTCGTATCCCCTGTGCGGCTTCCTCCACAGCCTCCGCGATGCGGTCCGTTGCCGTGGTGCCTACTATCACGTCGGTCTCGGGCATGACTTTCATTATCTCATCGGAGTATCTCTGGGCGAGGCAGCCGCAGACTATCAGGCCTCTTAGTCTTCCGTCCCGCTTTCTCTTTCCCGCTTCTATTATCGTATCTATACTCTCCTGCTTCGCGTCTCCTATGAAGCAGCAGGTATTCACTATGATGATGTCAGCCTCGTCCTCATCATCGGTCATGACATACCCCTTTGAAGACAGAAGCCCCATCATCTGGGACGAATCCACGAGGTTCTTGTCACATCCGAGGGATATAAAAAAAATCCTGAGTTCCTCAGGATTTCTTTTTTTCCTGCTATGGTCAGACGAAGGCTTCATCCTGATCGCGGCTTTCTATCTTGAGCTTTCCTTCGTAGAGCTCCTCCACGGCGGTTGAAAGCGGCTTATCGTACTCGGTAGTCTCTATCATCGGGTCAGCTCCGTCAACGATCTGCCTTGCCCTTTTGGCCGTGGCAAGCACGATCGAGTATCTAGAGTTGACGATGGGGGCATCCCCCTCCTGTACGTCCGCGTTTACGACATCCATTAAATCTCCATATGACGGGTGCAGCATAATATAAAATCCTCCTGATTATTAATACCTTTTCAGTTTATGATCCTGTGTTTATGTGTGAAGCGGCATGTCTTTTGCAGAGAGTGTATCTGACGGCTCAGCCGCTGTACTTTTCAAGCCCTTCCCTGATGCTCTCTATGAACTCCGCTTCATGGCGCACCTCATGGTGTGCGGTCTGTATTATCTCATGCACCTTCCTCGTGCAGTCATCTATATTATCATTGATCACGAGATAATCATAGTCCTTTATGCTCAGGGCTTCTTCCGATGCCCTCTTCATGCGCTTCGCTATGACTTCATCGGTCTCGGTACCTCTGCCCTTGAGCCTGCCGTAGAGCTCGTCCACGCTCGGCGGAGTGAGAAAGATAAGTACGGTGTCAGGATATTTTTTCTTGATCTGCATCGCGCCCTGAAGCTCGATCTCCAGTATCACATCCCTGCCTTCGTCCATCCTGCTGAAGACAAAGTCCTTCGGCGTCCCGTAGTAATTGCCGACATACTCCGCATACTCGAGCAGGGCATCCTGTCTTATCATTTCCTCAAACTGTTCCCTGGTCCTGAAGAAGTAGCTGACACCTTCTTCCTCGCCGGGTCTCGGGGCTCTGGATGTCGCGGATACCGACAGCGCATAGTTGTCATGCTCTGCGACAAGCTTTTTCATGACGGTCCCTTTTCCGGAGCCTGCAAAGCCCGAAACGATTGTCAGTATACCACGGCCGGTGTGTGACATACAAATCCCTCCTGAGGTAAAAAATGATGTTAGCGGAATAAATGATGTTAGCGGAATAAAAGCCCGACGCATCATAGTTCTTAGCATTTCTGCGTAATATATTCACGGCGAATAAAAGCCCGACGGATTGCTCCGCTTCGCTTACGCAATCCTAAGAACCATTCGGAATCCGCGCTTTCGCGCTCCTTCCTCATAGTTCTTAGCATTTCTGATGCATCTGCAATTTTGTACGCAAGCGTCCAAATTGCAGATGCATCGAAATCGGGCTTTTATTCTACGTTTTGGATCTGTTCTCTTATTTTTTCTATTATAGTCTTGAGCTCGATGGCTTTGTCGGTGAGGTCGAGGTCACCGGATTTGGAGAGG